>ONYG01000124.1 GCA_900321995.1 uncultured Methanobrevibacter sp.
ACTTCAATGTAGTGAACTTCAGGATTTAGCCATACGTTAGTTGCTGCAAAGATGGTTTCAGGTCTGAATGTTGCAGGGACTATGTATAATCCTTCTTCAACTTCGAATTTGATTAATGTAAGCTCGTTAACTCCTACTCCTTCACCTTCAAGTAAGTCGTGGTCCCCTACAGGGTTTTCATCGTGTGGACAGTATTTTACAGGGTGTTCACCTTGCTTGATAAGGCCAAGGGACTTAAGCTTTTTAGCTTGCCATGTGATGAATTTCTTGTAAGTAGGGTCGATTGTTCTGAACTCTCTTCTCCAATCGATAGAGTAACCCATATCGTCCATTACAGTGTGATATTCGTTACTGAAGTATTTTACGATATATTCAGGGTCTTCAAGTTTTGGAAGAGTGTCATGAGGCACCTTGTGAACTCTTTCGTATAAGTCAAGGGTCCAAGGGTCTTTACGTTTGATTCTATCAGCAATACCTATAACAGGTGCACCAGTTACGTGCCATGCCATAGGGAATAATACATTAAAGCCTTCCATTCTTTTAAATCTTGCATATACATCTGGTACAGTGTATGTTCTACCGTGTCCGATGTGCATTGCACCACTTGGGTATGGATAAGCTACAGTAATAAATAATTTTTCCTTTTCATTTGGATTTGATTGAAATAGCTTTGCGTCAGCCCATTTTTTCTGCCATTTCTTTTCGATTTCATTATTAGTCACTAAATCACCATTCTTGTATTTTGATAATTAGATAAGCATAAATCATTTTTATGATTCTTTTTAAGATAATTTATTTTCGCTAAATATTTTTTAGAAATTTCTAATATTTATTCATAAATTATACTGATTTATATTTATTATTTTTATTTAATATAAAATTTTCATATATTATGATTTTATTTGGAATATTCTTAAAAGAAGAGTTTAGAAATAGAGTTTTTATTTCTTGTTTTTTAAAAGAGTTTTTTGAACTAAAATAAAAATAAAATAGATTGTTAAAAAAAGTATTTTAGTAATTATAATTCTTTAAAAAGCCTATAAAAATCTATAATGGTCGATAAAATAAAAAGTAGGAATTCAATGAATTCCTAATGATTTATAAATGAAAACTGATTATTTGCCTGTTCTGGCATTTACATTAGTCTTATTATAATCAGTATTTCCATTGGTTTGTTTTGTGAGTAGCTGTTTAGCAACTCCTAAAATTGTTCTAAGGAGTATGAAACCATCTTGGCTTACTTGCTTGATTAGATAACCTGGCCTTAGGTAGAACTTTATGAATGCTTTCTTTTGAATGTCTCTCAAGTCATCTTTTGTACAGTCAATTGTTTCTAATACTGGGCTGATGAGTGTGAACTTAGACCAGTCCTTGATCTTAATAAGATTCTTTTCAAAGGTTTCCTTATAGAATCTTGTGCCTGGATAAGGTGTAGCTAAACTATAAAGTGCATAATTTGGCTTTAGACTGTTTACAAATTCAATGGTTTGCTTCATGGTTTCCTTAGTGTCTTCAGGCATTCCGATTACACATGAAGCTATTGTTCTGATTCCAACTTTTCTTGCAAGCTTAAATGCAGTGATTGTTTTCTTGACTGTGATATTCTTATTCATCTTGTCAAGCATTTGTTGGTCTGCACTTTCAACTCCCATGAATATTGTAATGCAGCCTGCTTCCTTCATCATTTCAAGTAATTCTTCGTTTAATGTGTCTACTCTTGAAGTGCAGCCCCACCAAAACTTAAGGTTTCTTCTTTTAATCTCTTCACAGAAGTTTTTGACAAATTTAACATCTAATGTAAATGTATCGTCCATGAATGCTATTGTGTCGATGTTTTGCTCTTTTAGTCGGATTTCAATTTCATCAACTACATTTTGATAAGACCTTCTTCTAAGGTGTCTTCCATGTAATGCTGCAGATGAGCAGAATGAGCATTGCATAGGGCATCCCCTTGTTGTGATAATTGTAGCGACATTTGTTGTAATGTTTAGGATTTTATATTTTTCCATAGGGAATAGGTGGAATGCAGGGAATGGCAATTCGTCTAAGTCATGAATTATTGGTCTGTCTGGAGTTACAATA
>ONYG01000233.1 GCA_900321995.1 uncultured Methanobrevibacter sp.
AAAAAATAAAAATAGTTAGCCGAGACCAATTATTTTTTAATTAATTTACTTAGTCAAAGACTAATTATTTTTAATTAATTTTCAGATTTCTATTGGTTGCTTACTATGTATAAATAGATTACATATGCTATTGCAAGTATTACAAGAATTGGCAAAAGCCATGCAAAAATTTTAATTAAAACTGCAGCAACAATAATAATAATTATTAAAGTAATTAATTCATCAAGTTCCATGCATTTATTTTTCTATAATTTTATATATAATGTTTTTTATTTTATTTTTTTAAAAAAGCCTATTTGGTCTTCTTTTTTGAATTTTTTATAGTTTTATTCTAAAATAATTTTCAAAACTTTTTTATTATTTAGATTTTTTAGGAATGGTTTTTTATAATTTATTTTTTCCGGATGTTTTTTTTAGTAAAAGTTTTTTTTTCATTCCTTTTTTCTTGAGGATATTTTTTTTAGTAAAAGTTTTTTTTCATTCCTTTTTCTTGTGATTTTTGAGGATAATTTTTAGATTGCTTTACCATTTTAAATCTTGATAAAATAAAAAACTTAATATATATAATCGAATATACTATAGTATAATATATAAATTAAAATATCTTATTTTATTTTATATTAATTTAAGTTTTTATTTTTATAATTTCAATGAAATTTATAAATTTAATTACAGATTTTTATTTAATAATAATTTTGAGCGGTTTTATGAAGATTTTAGTTATTAATAACAAAGGACAATACAATCACAGGATTCAGAGGTCTTTACAATACTTAAAAATTCCTTCTGAACTTGTAAGCAATGAATTATCCATTTCTGAAATTGAAGAGAAGGAACCTATAGGTTTAATTTTAGGTGGAGGCCCTTCAATTGATGGTGTAGGTAATGCTGCAGAGTACATTAAACATTTTGATATTCCTATTTTGGGAATCTGTTTAGGTCATCAATTAATAGCTAAGACATTTGGAGGAGAAGTGGCTACTTCTGACACTGAAAGTTATGCTCAAGTAAAAATTAACATTGATACTGAAAATCCTCTTTTTAAAGATTTAGAATCTCCTATGGATGTGTGGAGTTCACATAAAGATGAAGTTCACTCCCTTCCTGAAGACTTTGAAATCATTGCAGAATCCTCCCTCTGTGACATTGAAGCAATGAAACATAAAGAAAAGGAAATCTATGGAATTCAGTTCCATCCAGAGGTTCATCACACTCCAAAAGGCGAATATATCTTTAAAAACTTTTATGAAATTTGTCAAAATTATAAAAATGAATAAATGAATGAATTGATTGTTAAAATCATAAAACTTATAACATTAATCTAGATTATATTGATTTATAATTGCAGATTAATTTTTAATCAAATCTCAGGGTTGAAATTATGTTTGATAATGCAGATGACTTTAAAAAGAAAGCACTCGACAATAAGGATGAATTAAAAAGAGAATATGTCAACATTCCAATAGGAGATGAAGAACAAGGTTTCAGAATCTCTGGAATTGGTGAAAAGGCTATTAAAATTGAAAAATATGTAAAATATGATGACATGTTTGAAGCTGTTGAATCTGGTAAGGACGAAGGTTTAGAAGCTGTCATCATGAAATTCGTAGAAGAATACTAAGTTTAGTCTTTTTGAATCTTTATTTTAATAATTAAAAGGTATTTTTATGTTAGGACCAAAAGAATTTATTGCTGATGCAGTTGCAAAAATCAAAGAGGAAATCGGTGATGAAAAAACTATTATTGCTTTATCTGGTGGAGTAGATAGTTCTGTATGTTCTGTTCTTACCCAAGAAGCTATTGGAGATAATTTAACAGCTATCTTCGTAAATCACGGTTTGCTTAGAGAAGGTGAAGCAGAACAAGTTTGCAGCGTTTTTGAAGAAAGATTAAACTTTAAATACATTGACGCTTCTGATGAGTTTTTATCTGAACTTGAAGGTGTTGAAGATCCTGAAGAAAAAAGGAAAATCATTGGAAGAGTATTTATTGAAGTCTTCGAAAGAGAAGCAAAAGCAGTTGATGCTAAATACTTAGTTCAAGGTACCATTGCTCCTGATTGGATTGAAACTGAAGGAGAAATTAAGACTCACCACAATATGGCTTTGCCAAGTGGTATGGTTTTAAAGGTAGTTGAACCAGTCAGAGACTTATATAAAGATGAAGTAAGAGAAGTCGGTACTGAATTAGGTCTTCCAGACAGTATTGTACAAAGACAACCATTCCCAGGTCCTGGACTTGGTGTAAGGGTCGTTGGAGATCTTACAAGAGAAAACTTGGCTGTTTGTAGAGCTGCAGATGCTATTGTAAGAGAAGAAGTTGAAAAGGCAGGTTTAGATAAGCAATTATGGCAATACTTTGCAGTGCTTACTGACACTAAGGTTACCGGTGTTAAAGGAGACGAAAGAGACTTTGGATATCTTGTTGTAATCAGATTAATAAGTTCTGTTGACGCTATGACTGCTACAGTTCCTGAAATGCCATGGGATGTTATCAGAACCATTTCCAAAAGAATCACTTCTGAAGTATCTGAAGTTACTCATGTTGCTTTATCCATTAGTGACAAACCACCAAGCACTATTGAATTCTGCTAATTTAAGTTAATTTTTCTTATTTTAAATAAGTTAATTAACTTATTTTATTTATTATTTATTTATTATTTTTTTATCTTCTTACATTATGAATTTAAAAATAATGTTGGATTAATATTCATTAACTCTAAAATCACCATATCTTGAATTAACTATTTTTATCGATACAAAATATTTAGGTTTTATTATGAGAACATCAAAAGCTACTAAAAATGCCTATCTGGCTAAATTAACTGAAAAGATACAGATGCAATCAGTTAATGTAGGCAAGGACCTTGATGGAAGCACACCACCTTCTGTCTTTATTGGTCGCTGGAGCTATCCAAAGGTATATGCTGGGCCGATGATGGTGGGTCAAACTGGTGATACAGCTATTATGGATTCTCCTGAAAGCTGGATTGGTGCAAATAAAACTCAAGAGGATATTATAGGATATAGGATGAATCTAGTTAGGGGAAAGCAGTTAATCAGCATTAAGGATTTGGAAAATCCTTTTGTAGAAAAGCTTCAGGACATTTCACTTGCATCCAAATCAATTGACAGTGAAGCTACATTTGGCTCAAGGCCTAGCGGAGCTATGTTTAATGAGGAAAGCATGCCTCATGGGCCAAGTGCAGTAATTGAAAAATTTGACATAGATGCAGTCAAGTGGGATAGGCAATTGGAAAAAAGCTTTTATGACACTGATTTAAAGGCTAGAGATGCGGTGATGAATCTTCACAATAAGGATGTGCCATTTTCAGCTATGCAGAAGGCATTCTCTGTAGGTGCATTTGGACTGAAGAAAAATCGAAAGCTTGTGCCTACCCGTTGGTCCATTACAGCTTGTGACAGCACAATTGCAGATAATCTCTTAAAGGAAGTAAGGCATTTTGACATAATGGATTCATATAGGGTTTATGAGTTTTCAAGCCTAAAGAACTATTATGCAATAATCCTCACCCCAACAGAATGGCAGTATGAATGGTTTGAGGCATTTATAAAGATATTGGGTAAAGAGGAGATGATCTTTTCAGATTATGAAACCAATACTGATAAGACAGAGTATAGCTGTGTTGGAGGCTGCTATTATACAGCAAAGATGGCTGTTCTTGACAAGTTAGCAAAGCTTAAGCTACAATCTGGTGTGATAATTCTTAGGGAAGCTTATTCTGGTTATGTGCCTCTTGGTGTCTTTAATGTAAGGGAAAACATTAAATATGCTATGAATGGTGATTATAAGGAATTTGAAACTCTTAAGGACTCTTTAGCGTACTGTGCAACTAAGCTGAAAATACCTATCAGCAAATATGTTAAGCAGAGCAATCTTTTAAATGAGCTATTGCATTCACAGCAAACAACTCTGGATGCATTCTTTAAGAAATCTCCAGATTTGCAATAGTTTTTTAATTCTCTTATATTTTTATCTTATTTGTTAAAATTTCTTAATTTTTATTATTTATTATTTTTATTATTTTTGTTAATGTTTGTTAATGTTTGATTATTTATATGTGGTTAAATCATGAATCTTAAATTTAAAAAACCATCAAAGATGACTCAGGAGCTTATGTCTGAAGTGGCTATTGGCAATAATGCCAATGATTTCCATCCGATTGCTGAGGAAAAGGTCTCTAAGGCAACTGGCCATCAATATGCTAAATTGGTTAATAGTGGAAATGCAGCAATTATGCTTGGGATGAATGCCATTGAAGGGAATATTCTAATTCCAGACCAAGGAGCTTGGAACGGCTTTAAGCAAATTGCCAAATTTTTAGGCAAAGACCTGATTCAAGTAAAGACAAATCAAGGATTAATCACATCTGAACTTTTAACAGAAGCTATTGATCAAGCTATTGAAGATGGCAGGATTGATTCTATTGGAGAAGACAATAAATCTGCTCTTTTTTTAACTAGCTTTGCAGCTTATGCTGCTGAACAGAATATAAAGGAAATTAGCAAGGTTCTTCATGATAACAATATTCTCCTTGTAGAAGATGCATCTGGTGCAATCTGTGATTATGAAGGTGTTTTAGCCAATGGAAATTATTCAGATATTATTATAGGCTCAACAGGTTCTCCAAAAATAGTAAATGTTGGAGATGGTGGTTTTATCACAACAAATGATGATTCTATTTTTACCAAATCAAATATTCTTCTAAAAACTTCAAAATGCTCTAACATTACAGCTTGTGGAATTTCTAATGAAATTGAATTGGCTAAAGGAAACTTAAAAAAGACCGTTGACTTTTGCCAAAACTTAAAAAGCCAAATAGAAAAAGAAACAAGTTTTAAAGTCTTTCATAAGGATAAAAGAGGAATCAATGTGATTTTAAAATCAAATGGTCCTAAATCATTATCTTATAAGCTTAGAAGAGAATTTGTCCTTGATAGTCATGGAATGATAACTAAGTGTCCGAATTATAATAGGCTAAAGGAAAAAGCTGTGGCTATTGAGATTAAAAATCTTGATTTAGATTGTTTAAATGAAGAAAATCTTAATGAGATTGTCAATATCATAAAGCAATATGAT
>ONYG01000020.1 GCA_900321995.1 uncultured Methanobrevibacter sp.
ATCATCTCTTTTGTTAAACCAATAGGTGAATCTTTTAAAATTATTGATCATTTCTTTTGTTAAACCAATGGAAAAATCTTGTTTTAAATCAGTCAATTATGATTCTTAAAAATTTTAATATATTATAGTAAAGAGCCATGTCAATTAAAAGAAATAGTAAATTTAAATGGGATTACAGCAATTATACTAAAGTCTACCCTGAGGTTAAGATGTATTTCCCTTTTCCTCATGCAAGAGACCAGCAGCTTGAGACAATCTCTGAGATATATGATGCAATAGAAAAGGGCTATAAGTACATTGTACTTGAGGCAGGAACTGGAACAGGAAAATCAGCTATTGCAGCTACTTTGGCTATGATTTATGATGATGCATATATCTTAACAATGACTAAACAGCTTCAAAAGCAATATACAAAGGATTTTGAGGATTATGACTTTGCACTTGTTAAGGGAAGGTCAAACTTTGACTGTCTAAAGTATGCTGCCGAAGCAATTGAAGAGAGTTGCGATATGGGAAGATGTGTGCTTGAGGGGCATAAGTGCAATCATAAGGTAAGTAAATTCAATTACTTTAAGCATGAAAGGGAAGAGTGCTGTCCTTATTTTTATCAAAAGGCCATTGCATTAAATTCTGAAATAGTCATTACAAACTATTCCTATCTATTTGCTGAACTTAATTTCAACAATGACTTTAAGTCAAAGAAGCTATTGGTCTGTGATGAGGCCCATAACCTTGAAAGCAAAATCATGGATCTTATCTCACTTGAGTTTACAAGGCGACAGCTGAAAGAGGAAGTTGGAATTAATCTTTCTAAAAAGGCTATTGAGGATTTGAATAAAAATGGTCCAAGCTCATGGATAGAATTTATTAAAAGAGTAAGCGATCGCTATAATGAAAAAAACAAGGAAACCAAAAAGGCTTTAAAGAAACGACAAAGCCTCACTCTAAACAGAAGGTCTGAAAACTTAAAGAGAAGAATAGACGATTTCAAGAGATTCTCAAATTATATTGCAATAGATCCAGAAAACTGGATTGTCGATTATGATCCATATACTCAAAAGCTTGCATTTAAGCCTATTAAAGTGGACAAGTATGCAGAAGAGGTTTTGCTTAAGTATGCTGATGTTTGCCTGTTTATGAGCGGAACTATCCTCAATCCCCATAAGTTTGCAAAATGGTTAGGAATAGATAAGGATGAACTTTATGCAATAAGGCGCAAATCCCCATTTGACATCAGAAGGAATCCTATCAAGACTTTCACCGGATTTGACATGACTTATAGGAATCTGCCAAGTTCCGCCAGAAAATCTGTCCCTATAATTAAAGATATCCTTGAAAGGCATAATGAAGAGAAGGGGATTATCCATACTGTAAGCTACCAATGCAAGGAATTTTTAATGAAGGAATTAAACAATCCCCGTTTAATTGACCATGAAACCCATAATCGGGAAAAGGTTTTAGAGGATTTTAAAAAGTCGGATAAGCCTTTGGTTTTGATAAGCCCTTCAATGAATGAGGGAGTTGACCTTCCAGGTGATGAGTGCAGATTCCAGATAATCTATAAGATTCCATATCCTAACATTTCTGATAAGCAAACTAATGTAAGAAGAAAAAAGGAAAGAATTTGGTATGACTATCAAACTGCTATAAACCTTGTTCAAACCTATGGCAGAGGAATGAGGTCAGAGGATGATTACTGCAAGACTTACTTCATTGATTCTAGGATAAATCATTATATTAAAAGGGATAATGCCAGGAATAATCTGATTCCTGACTTCTTTAAAGAAGCTATTGATATTGAAGCTATTGAAGTGGGAAATGAAAAATCTAAGGATGGATTATCTAAATTTTCTCATTCTGTTTCTAAAAAACCAAAAGAAAAAGAATTGAAAAAGACTAAAATTAAATCTAAGAAAAAATCTGGCCGAAATAATTCAACTAAGAATAGTTCTTCTACAAATTCTAGTCAAAATAATTCATCTAAGGATATTTCTACTGCAAATTCTAGTCAAAATAATTCATCTAAGAATAGTTCTTCTACAAATTCTAGTCGAAATAATTCATCTAAGAATATTTCTTCTACAAATTCTAAACAAAACAAAAGGAAATTTAAAAAGTCTGATGTTAAATTTAAGTATTCTTTAATTAAAGAAGGAAAAGTCTTAGCAAAAGCCAGTGAAGAAGAAGCGATATCATTTTATAAGTCCTTGTTGTTACATAAATGTTTTAAAAACGATTATTATCCTTACAGGAAGCTTGCAGTTCTTTATAAGAAGACAAAGGATTATGAAAATGAGTTGGGATTGATTAAGTTCTTTTTCACTAGAGGAATCCATTGCCCTCGACGCTACTATTTCTGGTTTTTAAATAAGCTTGTAAAGCTATCAAAAAGGGGTTTAATTAGCAAAGAAGAGATAAAAGATATAGAAAAGCAGTATATGGCTAATGGATTTAGAAACAAACCTATTCAAGATAATTCTATGATTATTGCTGATAGGATAGAGAATTACTATGGGGATGTTTTTGTATTGAGCGAGCAAAAGTTCAACAACAAGCTAAAGTATAAGGAAATCCTTGAGGAAGGAAAATACTTTGAAAATACTGGGGATTATGAAAGGGCAATCTCCTTATATTCGGAGGCTATTTTTGATAGGAAGTTCAATAACTATTCATTCTATCAGAGAATCTGCTTTTCTCTTGAAGAGCTAAATGATTATGAAAGGGAATTGTCTTATATAAATTCCTATTTTGAAAATGACAATATCAATAAGTCTAAAACAAGTGAGAAATGGTTTAATAAAAGATTGAAAAAGGTTAATTCTAAATTAGATCTTTCTTAATTATTTCTTATTTCTTATTTCTTGATTCATTTTGCCTTTTTCCTTTTAATTAAATGTTTCTTATAGCTCTACTCCTTTAATTTTATATTTTTTTAAGTTTTTTTCTATATTCATTATTTATTTTTCAGTAAATTTTCTTTATTCTTTAGTGTGTATTATAAAAATATGTCGTGTTCTAAAATTTTAGAACAAATATTCTAAATAATTAAAATCATAGAAATATTCTAGTTTAAAAGCTTTTATATTTTAATTAAAATTTATTATTTTAATGTTATTTGTAAAAAAATAAATATATATTAAGTTTTATTTTAAAAATAAGTTATTTTTATTATTATTTTTTAATTTTAATAAAAATAATAATTATTTTTTGCATTGATTTTTTTATATTTTTTATTTTTTATAATTTTTTAGTCAATGTCATTTTTTAAAAATGACAACCTTTATATACTATCATGAACATAGTAATATTGTAGTTAAAAAAACAAAATTGTTTAAAAAAACTATGTTAAAGGGAGTGATAAAATGATATGTCCATTCTTGGGCCTGATTATTTGGGTGATTTGATCCGTCCCTATTTGGATATGCTTAACTAATGATTGAAATTATTAGTTATTATTGGTTATTTAGGGGGTGAATAGCCAATTATCATTTTTATTGCTTATTTTATGTTAAAACAATTTTTTTTACATCATGCCATCACAGGCTAAAAATTAAAAAAATTGCATTCACTAAAGTTAAGTTATTAAACCATATGTCATCGCTTTTAAAGCGTTTTACTTTAGCTGATATCTTCACCCATGACCTATTCTT
Source organism: uncultured Methanobrevibacter sp. (assembly GCA_900321995.1). Lineage (GTDB taxonomy): Archaea > Methanobacteriota > Methanobacteria > Methanobacteriales > Methanobacteriaceae > Methanobrevibacter. Next base: position 3,651 of record ONYG01000020.1, read on the forward strand.
TGAATAGCCGTTCTAAATATTTATTGGGAGTTATTAATATGGGAAAAATTCAAAATAGAAAAGAGGCATTAGAAAAAAGAGACCAAATAGAAAAGTTGCAAAGAGATTCATTAGATGATAATGAGGACATTGACTGGTTTGGAAAAATCGAAGAGGTCGTTATGGAAGATGACTATTGCATGTATCAAATAGGAAAATATTCTAAGTTATCTAAATATTATTATGATGACTTTGAGGAATACTCTAAGGATTATGGTGAAGAGGATCCATTAAGCCTTTGCTTTGAGGAAATCATATCCTATTTGTCAAATATTATCATCGGAGACTTTGATGATACAATCAAGGAGGAATGCATAGGAAATGGAGGCATCGTTGAAGTCAATGGATTAGGATTCCATCCTGTATCTAGGATAAATGTGGCTGATATCAGTGGGGAAAGCTTTGTATATCTCTATGATGATAATGACTTGATTGCTAAAATTCCATTTATGGATATAACCAGCTATAAGGTAACAAATCCTGAGGATATTAATCTTTAATCTCTGATTTTGAAGATTATTTTTATTTTTCTTTATTTTAGGGGGTGAAACTATTCAGGTAATTATAGATAATGCGGAAGAAAGCATAACAAAAGAAGCAAAAGCACATGGAAACGGTGCTTTAGTATTGGTTCCGAAACGATGGATTGGAAGAAAGGTTCAAATAACATTATTAAAAGAAGAAAAAACATCTAAATAAAGGGGGTAAAATATGTCTGTTTGCGTAATTGATTATATAAATGTAGAATATATTGGAAATTTTAAAGAAGAAAAAGAATTTAATCAAAGTCTTGGTGAAAATGAAAACTATAAATGTCTTGAAGACCTTGAATATATAGAAAGAATAAAAGCATATAAGAATGTTGAAGAGATTATGAATAGTTTCTCTCCTTCAGACATAAATGAAATCTATTCCATTAGCGGTAATGCTAAGTCAGTATCTAAAATTAACTGGAGTGCAAGGGACTTATTCAATGCTTTGTATAAGTCTAGGTCTTCTATATTCATTCCATTAGGCAGATTTGAAAAAATGGTAAATGGCATTTATAATATTGGTGATGAATACATCCATTCAAATTCTTCATTGTACTCACATGAAAATGGCCATTTTGGTTTATTTGTAAATCTGGAGATGAATCAAATCAAGTATGAATATGCTTACTGTGAAAATTATGGGGGTGTTTCATTAGATGGTGAAAACTGTGATTTTTGCACTTTAGAAAATCCATATGGAGAAGATCCCTTTGAATCTCACCTATTCAATGCTTTAAGAAAAATATATGATTTAACTTAAATCTTATTTTAATAATTTATATTTTATTTTTTTATCTTCTGTTTTATTTTATTTTATTTTCATGTTCATTTTCATTTTTACTCAATGTATAAAAATAGCTGACTAATTATTCTGTTCTCGTTCATTCTTTCTCCTTTTTATAGCTATTTTTATCCAGTTTTTATCTATAATTAATTATTTTTTCTGCTAATGAGTTTACATTTTTTAATCATATGAAAATATTTTCTAAAGTTTATTACTTATTTTGATTTTTTTTTTGTAAGTTACTTTATTTTGAAATTTGTAAGTTTACTATTTATTTTGAATAATAAACCTTTAATATTTAGTTTAATATAGTAAACTGCTCTATTATGCTTTTAACTAATTATAAATCATTAATTTTATATATAATTAAATCTAAATTATTATTTAGAAAAAACATGTGATTTAACTTGTTTTTATAAAAGGGCTGATAAGTAATTGGATGTGTAAAAATGTATTTCTATAAAATAGAATCGATTGGATATGATGGTCATCAGAAAACGATTTATTGTTCAAGAAATCACTATTCTGATGAGCAGTTCAAGGAAATTATAAAGAAATCCTATATTGAAACTTGCAAACACATTTCCAAGTCTGGAAACGCTATTTTTGAATTTAACTATAGGTTGGATTTTACAATTTTTGATAGCTTTGATGAAAATGGTGATGATAATCTGCCATTCAATTTTTTTAATAATCTATTGGATGAATGCTATGGTTTAATAAATTTAGACGGATATTTGGACGCTCAGTTGATTTTAGGAACTGATAGTTTCCCTAATGAGAATACACGTGATTTTTATGAGGAAAGAAATAAATATGATTTTGTGGGTTTATCAAAAGATGATTTTAAAGGATACTTTTAAAGAATAGATAGTTATTAGGATTTGATTTTTGGATTTACAATAATTGTTAAGATATTTTGATAAAAGACTTGATTATGTATTGAAAAAATAATCTTTATTAAATATTGGATTATTACTTTTTTATAAAATTTTTAAGAATAGGTTATTTATTTAAATGATTAAAATAAATATTATAATATTAATTAAATTAACTATATTAACTAAATTAACTATATTAATTATAATGAATTTAATTAATTCATTTAAAATTAATAATTTTATTTTTGAGGCATTTTATGAATAAATACATTAAAAAATGGACTGAATCAAGTCTGATCTTAAAGATATTTTGTGGTTTAATTATTGGATCTATTCTGGGGATTACTGTACCTCAATATGAATTGATAGGTCTTCCTGGAGAACTTTTTGTAACTGCTTTAAAGGCTATTGCACCTCTTCTTGTTTTTGTATTGGTGGCATCTGCTTTATCAAAAGCAAGTGATGGAATAGGTCATCGTTTTAAGACAGTAATATTTTTATATTTGTCTTCAACATTTCTATCTGCAATGGTTGCAGTGCTTGGAAGTTACTTATTCCCTGTTAGCATGCACCTTAGAAATGCAAGTGATGTTTCTGCACCTAATGGATTAAGTGAAGTAATAAGTAGCATGCTTTTAAAGATTTTTTCAAATCCATTGATATCCTTATCTCAAGGAGATTACTTAGGAATATTGTTTTGGGCTGTTATTTTTGGAATCTGCCTAAATAAAATTGCCTCAAACACTACAGTTACAGTTTTTTCAGACATTGCCGAATCAATTAACCTTGTTGTTAGGATAATTATTCAATTTGCTCCATTCGGTATTATGGGGCTTGTATTCAGTGCAGTTTCTGAAAGCGGATTGGATATATTCATCCAATATGGTCAATTGGTACTTCTCCTTGTAGTTTGTATTGGATCCGTGGCTTTCATAACTGATCCTCTCATTTCAGCATTGGCATTAAAGCGCAATCCTTACCCTCTTGTTTTAACTTGTCTTAAGGAAAGCGGTTTAACTGCATTCTTCACCAGAAGTTCTGCAGCTAATATACCTGTAAATATGAGGCTTTGTGAAAGGTTAGGTCTTGATAGGGACTTCTTCTCAATAAGTATTCCTCTTGGAGCTACAATTAATATGGAAGGTGCAGCTATTACCATTACAATAATGACATTGGCTGTGTGTCATACATTAGGAATTTCAGTGGACTTGCCAACTACAATTGTCTTAAGTGTAATTTCCACTTTAGCTGCTTGCGGTTCCTCTGGAGTGGCTGGAGGCTCACTTCTCCTTATTCCAATGGCATGTTCATTATTTGGAATACCTGCTGATATTTCAATGCAGGCTATTGCAGTAGGGTTTATCATTGGTGTAATTCAAGATTCATGTGAAAC
>ONYG01000104.1 GCA_900321995.1 uncultured Methanobrevibacter sp.
AAAATAATTAAAAGAAAAATAGTAAAAAAATATTAAAAAATTAAAATAATTAAAAGAAAAATATTAAAAAATTATTGAAAAACTAAAATATTTAAAAAAAAATTAAAGTTTCATACGGATTAAAGGTTTAGCCAAGTGACGTCTAGCAGAGACAGGAGTTTCATAAAATTTACCATTTTCAAGAGTTCTTTCTATCTTTTCTGGAACCTTTTCACTTGATTCTATCTTTTTACCGCATCTTTTACATTTAAATCCTTTTTGCTTACCTGCAGAAGTCATTCTCTTGCCGCATTCACAAATAGGATTTCTTAAAACAGTGTCATTTAGATGCAATACCTGGAATTTTTCTATATTAAATGTGTTCTGCTCCCCAATTCCACCATAGATTTCTATCTTATCTCCAGCCCTTAACTTTTCAACTGTTTTTCTAAAATCCTTAGTAGGCTCATATGCAGCAGCTTCAATTTCACCAGATTCATCATAAAGAGAAAAGAACATATGTCCGCCTTCTATTATATGTGGTGTGTCCTTAACGGTTCCTTTAACCTTATAGCAGGAATACTGTCTCATATCAGATATCTTGTCAACCTCTTGAATATGCATATCAGTATGTTGGTTTGTCTTAAATATGCAGCTATCGACAATTGTCTCATTAGGAATAACAATTTCTCTTGCAGTCTCTAAAACTTCAGGACTGTTAGACCGGATACCATATAAAACAGGGCAAGGAGTCTTAGGTTCAATTGCCAAGTACTTGCCATCAATGTTTTCAAAAGTTTCAGGAAAAGTCTCCCTATCCATTTTGACTACAGAATCATAATCAATATGCCTTTCTGTGCCATATCTTGAAGGATCCCTATATGCTAAAAGCTCATAGGTGAAATCTTCTAAAGGGCATGAAATTGCTGCAATGGATCCTATGATTCCTCTTCCTTTTTTAAACTTATGAATTTCAGCGCCAATCTTACTTGCAAAAAGTTCAGCTTCTTCTATGCTTATAATTGAATAAATAGCCTTAAATGCATAATCAACCATTTCATCAGTGATTTCACCTTTATAAAATACAACTCCCGGGTTAGTGTTGTCACAGTCAAACATTGAAAGCTCACTGACATACTTTAGTACTATCTCTTTAGCCAAATCAATATTCTGATTTAAGTCCAGCTTAAATGAAACTCCACCATTTCCTCTTGTCTTGAATCTGGCAAATGGATTTAAACGAATAAGCCTTGGAAAGTCGATAATTTGAATCCCATTTTCCCGAAACTCGTTTAAGATAGTTGATGCTAAAAAGGTGGTGCACATTCCATCTGGAGAGTCTGTATCATCTATTCCTATATAAAAATAATCCATATGAATCAATCACTGAGTTTTTAAAAGTTTTTTAATCTTTAATAAAATTAATTAAAAAATTATAATAATTTTCAAAATTCAAAAAAGACCTTCTTGAAAAAATCAAATAGTCAATTTTATATTAATCTTTAAAGATAATAATATTATTAAAATTTATTAAAACTGCTTAATAATACTATCTTTAATTAAGAATTTATGAAAATTTATCATTAGGCTTAAAAAGATAAAAAAATAATAACGAGGTAATCCTATGGCAATAACTAATAGGAATCAATTAATACGAGAAATATATCAATTGCTAAATAAGGAAGGTTTTGAAACATCAAATATCTATGATCAAAGCTGTTTTGATATTGTAGCTCGTAAAAAATTACTTATTCTACTTTTAAAAGTCCTCGTTAATATAGACAGCATTAATGAATCTCATGTTGAAGAAATCAGGCAAATCTCCAACGTTTTTCTTGCTTCACCAATAATAGTGGGAGTAAAGTCTAAAAACCATATACTAGAAGAGGACGTAGTCTATGAAAGACATGGATTGCCTGCAATCGGACTTCAAACCCTTAAAAACATGATCATTTATGACGAGTATCCTGAAATCCTTGCAGATAGAGGAGGATACTATGTTCAGATTAATGGAAATGTCTTAAAGGAATATAGGGAAGAATATTCCCTTTCCTTAAAGGATTTAGCAGATTTGGCTCATGTATCAAGAGCTACAATGTATAAGTATGAAAATGGGATGGTTAGAGCCAATACAGAAACTGCAATGCTCCTTGAAGAGATTCTAAATACAAAAATCACCCTTGACATTGACTTATTCGAACCTTATCAAGAAGACATAAAGCTTAAGGCAGACACTTCCAATATTGCAACAGGCGGATCCAATGCCCAAAATCTTGCAAAATTAGGCTTTGGAGTAGTATCTACAAATAAAAGCCCATTTGATGCACTTGCTAAAGCAGAGATAACAAAGAACAATAAGCTAAAAGAGGGTCAAAATCCATTGATTGCAAACCTTAATGTTCAAGATGACCAGAATACAAAGACCTTAAAGAAAATGGCAGTTAGCCTAAAGGACCTTGCTCTTGTAACATCATCAGATTCTTTCTTTGTATTGAATGATGATAAGATAAAGGAATCAATAGATGGAATTCCTGTAATAAAGTCTTGGGAAATGAAAGAATTTGAAAATTCAAAAGAGTTTTTGAAATTAATTAAGGAAAGAAAAAATAATTAAGTCATAATTAAATCATGATTTTTGATTCATATTCATAAAAAACATATAAGGAATTATAAATCAGATAGAGTAGTTTTATAATATTAAAACAAATATTTTTCAAATTTGTTTTGTATTTGTAAAACAATCAAATTTTTACTAAAATAACGATTACATGTAATTACATGAAATTAAAAACTAAAGGAGAATTAAAATGAAAATCACTAGTAATCAAATTATGGTTCTTTTAATTGTTGCATTAATAATTGCACTTGGTTTAACTCTTTACCTAGGATTTATTAATCCAATCATTGGAGTTCTTGGAGTAGCTGCAATAATTGTAATTATACTCAATATTTACTTAGAAAAATTTAAAAAATAGATTTTAATCCATTTTTATTTTTCAGATATAGTTTTATGATAAACAAACAGATTTTTGGATTTTTAACTAAAAATCCTTAAAAATTTCATAAAAACATATGAAAAATAGATAAAATATAGATAAAAAAATTGATGAAGAATAATAAAAAAATAGAAAAAATATTAAAAAAAAACAGATGAAAAAATAAAAAAAATAAAAAGAATTATTCATCTAAATTAATTCTTTCTCTTGCAGTATAAAGGTTAAACCTATCACCACGTACAAAACCAACCATAGTAATATGACCTTTTTCCGCAATATCATAACCGGATCCTGCTGGAGCTGCATTGGAAACTAAAATTGGGATTCCAACTCTAACTACTTTTATAAGCATATCTGCAGGCATTCTTCCACTATAAGTTACATAACATTGGGATAAGTCAAATCCTGCTTTTGCAGCAGCGCCTATCACCTTATCAACAGCCACATGTCTGCTTACATCTTCACGAGTGATATATTGTTCTTTATATACTAACTGAGCAACATGAACACTACCAGTTTCCTGCCAGATTTCCGCTTTTGCTGTAAGGCGTTTCATATTCTTGATTATATCACTTGCATTTACCACCAAATCAGATTCTACAGGTTCAATGGTCTTAAGTTCGCTTCTCCAACCTCCTGCACTGTCAGACATAACCCCCTGATATTCTAAGAGTCTGCAAGCACAAGCATGTTTAGCTCCACCTTCCTTTTCCTGAAGAATATCCTCAGATTCCAAATCAATTTCTGGTGTGTGATTAAGTTTTGTTTTAATAATGACCTTTTTATCATCTATCTCTATGCTTTCTATATCATCAACAGTCTTGATTAGGCCATCCCCTAAACAGTATCCAACTGCAAAGTCATCAAGGTCAGCAGGATAAGTAGAAAATTTACGTGGCTGCAAGAAGTCTATATAAAAATAGATGTTTTCATCTTCTACAGTTTCTTCAATAACATCTTCATATTTCCCATTTTCCCATCTAATAGCCGGAATTTTTTTAATATATTCCATATAATCACCTAAATAAACAAAAAAATAAAAATAATAATTGCAACAACAATATTCACTATGGCAATGCCTACCTATATATAATTATAACAATAGTTATATTTAAAGATTTATATTAAAAATTCATATAATTTAAAGATTCATATTAAAAATTCATATAAAAATTAAATTTTATCGATGATGCCAAAAGTTTCTTCAGCTTCATTTGCAGATGCAATGCCTACAGCAACCATATCTGCATAATCTTGAGTCTTTAAAAAATCAAAAGCCTCTTGGGGCCTTTGAATACCTACTGCCAATATCTTATTGATGATGACCTTCTTATCAATTTTCTCAAGCAATCCAGATAGCTTTTCCTGATTATCCAACATAAAATGGGGGGTGTCCATCATATATCCTAATTTATTTACTGGAAGCATATAAAAATCAAATAAGTTCTTATCTTCAAGCAAAGGAGAATCGATTAGCTTTTCACTTGTCTTAAAAGGAAAAGAAGTGATGATTCCAGATGGAATTCCTGCATCATTTATAGCATCCAATATTTCGCTTATGAAATCCCAGTCATAAGTGTCGACCAAAAACTCGTCGACAAGCATCATAGAGTTGTCGAATTGGGAGAGATTTTCAATGTCTTCCTTCCAGGTAGCTTCCATCTTTGCCTGTTCATAATTTGGGAAAACATAATCCATCTCTGTCTTTCCAATTGT
>ONYG01000038.1 GCA_900321995.1 uncultured Methanobrevibacter sp.
AATTTGAAAAAAGAACAATAATTCAAATTAACTAGATTTATTCTTTATATATTCTTCTCTTTTTTCATATGCCTCTTTTTCAGAAGAGAACAAGCCTAAATGCTTGCCGTCAACTTCAGCACTCCACATGAATAGACCATCCTCATAGAAAACACCTTCATATTTAGATGATTTTTTCTTGTTTATTGCTGATTTAGACTTTTTAGATTTTTTTGATTTTTTAGAAGCATTAGATGCAGATTTAGATGAGGAAGATTTGGTCTTTAGAGAAGCATTAGAAACAGACCCTGAAGAAGATTTAGACTTATGCTTTTTGGAAACCCTATTTCCACCGCTTACCTTGACCTTTTTAGTAGGTTTAGTCTTTTGAACCTTGGATCCGTTTACAACCTTAACTTTATTCTTTTTATCAGTTTCTACATCATTAAAGACATCATAATAAGATAAATTATCATTAGACTTCTCTGATTTTGGCCTAGATGAACTATCAGATTTAGACTCAGAGCTTGAAGAGGACTTAGAATATTTAGATTCTTCTTTAATTCGCTTAAATTCGTCTTTTTTTATCTCATTCTTTAAGCTTGAATTTGAGGATATTGTCTTAATGTCTTCTTTTTTCTTTTCTTTCTTAAGTCTTGCCTTTTCCTGAAGCCTTTCTTTTTCTTCAAGGGTTATTGTCTTGAATCCGCCTTTGACCTTAACGTCAACAAGACCATGTGCCTTCAAGTATTTCTTTCTTGCCTTGATTGCGTCATCTTCTGTTGCATGATATGAGATTATCTGGCCCTTGACACTTACAGACCATAGCTTTTGAATCTTGCTGAAAGAAATTCCCCTTGCCTTAGAGTAATGTCCTTGAACCTTTTTAGGCATTGGAATTGAAGAGATATAAACTTCCCTTGCCTCATAAGCCTCTTTGGATGATTCGAATAAACCTAAATCCTTATTTCCATGAACTGCACGCCACATGAACAATTCATCATCATAGGAAATGCCTAAACATTGGGAATATGGAACTCCAGGTTTTCTTATCTTGACTTCCTTATTCAATCCATAAACCTGCTCTTCAGCATCATCATCACTTGCTTTCTTGACATGAAGCTCGTTTAATATCTGAACAATCTCATTATTCGGATTCCTTTGCCTAAGGCTTAGGAAGTCACTGCCCTCATTGATTGCAGATTTGAGTCTGATTAAAAAGTCTGCATCCTGTGTTCTTCTGCTTATCTTATATTTAGGCCTTATGAAGTTCTTATCTCCAGAATAATTTACATAAAACCAAACGCAGATATTGAAAACAAGCTTATGGGCTTCACGAGCAGCAGTCAACTCTCCACCAACATCTAAGTTCTTCTTAGGATAATTAGAATTGTTTTTGGAATTGGCAGATGATTCATTGGAGACTTTTGAATAGTCCTTAACTTCATTAAAGCCTGTCTTATAGTCCCTTAATCCACCACTTTGAACATAAGACTTAGAGGGATTAAATCCTCCAGCCCCATCACTGCTTAAGCTATTGTGATAGACACTATTTCTCAGCCTTCTAAGTTCTGATAAGTCTCTTTTAATATTGTTTGGCAATATATTTGCATTTGAAAGGTTTTCTATACGCTTATACTGATTATCTTCCCTTTCCTTAATTCCTTCCATTGCATAAATTGCCTTTGTTATCTTTTCAGCGATTCTTCCTGCAATAAGAATTGATTCAACACCATCTCCTTCAATCAGGTTCTTATCCATTCTGGCACAATCCAAATAGATGTCCCTAAACTGATCCTCTAAAAAACTAAAAACGAAATCACTCATCAAATCAACTCTTACTAATAATATTTACAACTAGAACCGCTTATCCAATACATTTATAAATAATCGTAATTGCTTAGTTAAATAATAAAAAATTTTCATTTAAAATAATTAATGGCCTAAAATGTCCTTTAAAACATCCTCTGCAGGGTCCATACCCTGTGCACCTATAAGTAAAACCACATCATCATCGTATGCATTCTTCATGATATAGCCTAAAGCACCATATAGCTTTTTGAAATGAATGTACTTTATCTTTTCCTTATCCAAATTAGCCAAGAATATTTCCCTTTCAAAGTCTTCAACATAATTCAAGTGGTCCACCAAGTCAATGCTTGAGGATAGGATTAAATAGATTTCCCTTCTCTTCACATTTTCATCTTTTTCTTGAGCATCATCATTCCTATGGCGCAATTCCTTAATGACCTCAGCCAAAGCCTCTGAATTAAGTCCGTTTAAGGTCTCTCCACGAGAGCCTCTTATTGCACAAGCAACATATAAATCTCCTTTATCCAACTCTTCAGCAAGGTCATAAGCTGCCCTTACAGTGTTCTTTATTCCATCAGGATTATGTGCAAAGTCATCTATAACAATAGGCTCATCATATAGTCTTGTAAATCTTCTGCTTAATGGCCTGTATGATTTTACCCCTTCAACTATATCTTCAAGGGATATGCCAAGGGATATGCATGCAGAAATGGCTGAAAGGATATTTCTGATAAAATGCTCACCAGTAAATGGAAGCTCCTCATAACTTAAGATAGGCTTCTTATCATAGAATATTGCCTTATTGTCCCTATCAAAGTAAATTTTGCGGTTATCCTTTTCATCAAAACTTGAAATTGAATCCTTTTCCATTGAGGTGTAATATATGTCAACGCATTCATTTGCCAAATCTTTCATAGCCAAAACATTCTCATCATCAAAGTTTAAGACGACTCCTCCATGATTTGTAGCTTGAACCACTCCAGAAGTCTCTTCAAAAACCTCTTCGATGCTATTTACAAGGCCAATATGGTCCATTGCAACATTTGTAACCACTCCAACATCAGGATTGATTGCTGAAGACATATATAATGCATGGCTTTTCATAAGGTCTGTGCCCCAGCCTTGAACTTCAGAGACTTCAACAACGATATAATCAAAAGCAGCCTTATTAAGTGGCTTTCCTTCTGCATCAAGGTCCTTAAGGTCTGCAATACAGTCAAGGCTTCTTACATCAATGTTCTGCTTGGATATAACCTGTTCTGAAATTAATTTAGCAACCATTGGATCGATTAAAGTATTGAATTCTGATTTTGCATCAGTATTTGTAAAAACATTATATCCTGCATGAGCCAAAATATGATAAATCAAATGAGAACTGGTTGACTTTCCATTTGTACCGCTGATGACTATTCTTTTAGCATTTGGAGACAAGTTATCAATTGTCCATTTTAGCGCAAATGCATTAGCAAACTCGATTCTTTCAACTACAATCACTGGAAATGAAAGCTTGGAAGCCACTTCCAATGCATCTTCCTTCGGATTGAGAGTGATTAGACATGCTACATTTTTATCGTTAGCTATTTCAACTCCTTTTCCATTGATCCAATGCCTTATGACAATGTCTCCTTCAACAGCTTCGTTTAAGGTCTCAAAAATACCGTTGAATCCATTTGGAGATTTATAATCGTCACTGCCATATATCTTACCTCCAATGGCTTCTGCAAGTTGGCCAATAGAAAAAGTCTTTTGGGAAGATATTGAATCTGCTAATTCATTTAAAAATAATGTTTTTGACATATTACCACTTAAATTGATTAAATTTGAAAATTAATGATAAATAATAAAAATAATGCTAAAAAAAATAAAAAGATAATTTTTTAATGAAATGAATAAAAATTTAAAATGAATAAAAATTAAATAATGAAAATTATGCAAAGATATAAAGTTTTGCAAGTATTCCGATTGCACAAGCAAGAACAGTCAAAGCCCAATAGCTTAAGACAATCTTTATCTCAGACATTCCATGATAGTTCAAGGTATGATGCAAAGGTTCTACAGGCAAAGTAATTATATGAGCCCTGTGCATTAGACTGATTATTACAGAAACTATCGGAACTGCCAAAGCAAGCACTCCAAAGTAAGGAATATCTCCAAGAAGCACAGCACTTGCATAACCGGCACCTAAAATAAATGAGCCAGTGTCTCCCATGAAAATTGAAGCAGGATACTTATTGAAAACTAAAAATCCAAGACATATTCCAGTTAAAATTGCAAATGCTGGAATTATATCCATATTCCCACAGATATATCCATAAATACAGCATGAAAATGAAGCGATTGCAACAATCCCTGCAGCTAAACCGTCCATTCCATCAATAAGATTTATTGAGTTGATTGAACCGAGAATAGCAATTATGCAAACAGGATATGTTAAAAGACCTAATGTGAATCCTCCAAGAGTAGTGACAACAGCAGTCAAGGCCAAGAAGAAACCAGGCAACAATTGAACTATGATCTTAGTGCCTTCACTTGGCTCATATTTGATTGGAATCTCAGCAACAATTTCCAACTTGCCCTCTTCAACATAACCATTTACCTGTTTTTTTGCCTTATCAGTAGTAATCCTTGCCTCTTCACCAGGTCCAAGGTCCAACAAGCCTATAGGAACTACAGAATCACTGATGTTCTTTACGACCTTTTGATACTCCTTAACCTTAAGACCTAACAAATCGTCAAGCAATCCCATTACTCCACCAGTAAGCATGACAAATGAAGCGATTAAGATGTTTGTATTTTTATAGTAGATAGAAACGATGAATAAAATAGCAAATAAGAAAGCAATTCCTCCCATGGTAGGGGTTCCTGCCTTATGTCTATGTTCACTTACAATAGGGCTATCTGAAACATCTGCATCCAGTAGTGTACGTCTAACAAAGAAAGTAAAGACTACTGTAGCAATGAATGTTAAGAAAAACAATACAATAATATACTTTAAATCCATTTTATCACACTTTTCTAATGAGCAAATAATTAATAAACTTTAAGCAAAACTTTAATAATTAAAAATTATACTTTGATTAATCTTATTAAACTATTAGCTTATATTAATATAAATTATAATTTTTATATTATTTATAATTTGACATTACAATGATATTATCATGAAAAAAGTGACATATTTTTGATAATATCATATTAACTAAAATCAGCAGAATATAAATAAAAAAGAATATTTTGATAAATTAACTTATCAAAATAATTGTTTCTATAAAAGAATAAACATTTGAGATTATTTAAAAAAAAATAGATAAGAATATAAAAATAAATTATATCATTTTAAACATATGAAACATAATTAAATACTGTTTCTATAATCATTGCCAGTTAACTCATCAGCGATTTCAAAAGTCTCTTCACGACTGTTTCCTCTGATGGTGATCCTTTGATAACCTTTAGGACCATGAACAATGAAATTGCCATTTACATACTCTTTTATAGGACCATTAGGTTCTGGACCATCATAATCGCCAATAGGTATTTCCAAGGAATAATAATGCTTTATTTCATTTTCCAGTTTTTCTGCATCAAAATTGCCTGTTGCAATATCCACCACAATATTCAATGGGCTCAATCCAGTTGTTGCATAAGAGAGATATCTTGTTCCACTTGGACGTGTATTGATTTCTATAGCATAGACCTTATTCTCTTCTCTGGAATAAATCAAGTCCATATCAATTGTTCCTTCAGACTTTAGATTCATTGCAATCTTTTTAGCTATTTTCCTGAATTCATCATTGGAAATTCCCTCAAAGTCACATGGGCCATACCTAAGCCTGCTTATTGGATGGATTCCTTCCAAATTAGTGTCTCCCTTATAGACTGGAACAAGTGGCAAATATTGGCCATCCCATCCAAGAACCTCAATTGAAACTTCAGCGCCTTCAATAAAGTTTTCTATCAAAGCCTGGTCAAACTTTTCAAAGTAGTCAATAACATCCTCGAAATTATCGCTTATGCAAATGTCCTTTCCCCCTTGCCCTTCACCTTGTTTTAGAACAACAGGAAAATCAAAGCCTAATTTTTCAACAAACTCTTCCTCATTGGAAAAGTCGTCTTTAGTTAAAACCTTAGCTTGAGGAACATTCAAGCCAATTGACTTAAAGAACTCTTTGGTTTTTATCTTATCAGATGCAATTTCCACAGCATTGAGATTAGAAGAAATAACTGGAATATTGTGCTCTTTTTCTATTTTTTCCTTCATTATGGCAACATCCCTTAAAGGAGGGTCTATTCCAAGAAGAGGCACAATGGCGTCAACATTCTCTTCAATAGCTATTTCCATAGGCTTATCCATACCACGAGGAACTATATAATATTTTGAAGGCAAATCCAAATTAGGAGCTTCCTCGTTTGATTCAGTAATTATGCTCTCTATTCCCAATTCATCAACATGATAAGCCACATCATCATATAATCTTGATCCGATAAATAAAACTTTCATAAAACCACAATTCTAAAAATTTGTAATAATAATGGATAAATTTTCTTAAAAATAAAGATTGATTAATTAATTAATCATTATTAAATCATTTTACCATTAATAGTTTTTTAAATCATATTAAATATAATTTTCTTTATTTTAAAAACAATTAAAAGATATTTATACTAAAACAATAAATTTTTCTATTTTAAAAACAATAAAAGATTTTCTATTATTTAAAAAAAGACTAAAATAATTAAAAAAAATCTCTTTAAAAATATCTTTAAAGAAAAAAAGACTAAAAAAATCTAAAAAAGAATCTCTTTAAAGATAGCTATCAAGTCGTCTGATGACTCTTTAACCGTTTCGGACAATTCAAAAGATAAATCCATTATTTCAGGTTGAATTCCGATAAATATTATCTCAAAGTCAATGTCTTGCTCTAAAAACTTAACAAGATATGCAAGGGACATTGAATGGGTTGAAACGCTTATGTCCTTAATGTTTTCCTTGGCTATTATTTCTATCTTGCCTGCTTGCCTATTCATCAATGTGGCATCAACTATTATGATGTGTGAAGGGTCAATACGCTTTATAAGACCTGTAAAGTTTTCAGGCACAGAACCTCCATTTATCAAATGAAGCCATTCATCAGAATCATCACTTTCTTTATTTTCCAAAGAATTCTCATTTAACTCAGTTAGTTGATTAATTATATAAGGTCCTAAGCCATCATCTCCACGAATGTCATTGCCTATGCCTAAAATAATTAGAGAATTAGAATTGTCTAAAAAGTCAATTATTTGAGCTTTAATTTCATTTAAATCATTTAACATAAAAATCCTCAAAAATAAAATTAATAAATCTATTTAACCTTGAAATAAGTTTTTAAAAAAGACCTAATCCAAAACCTCAGTTTTGATTGTCTCTACTCCCCCACCCATAATATAGGATAATCGGATTCTTATTTTTTCTCCATTTTTAACTTCAGTCTCTTCAAAGGGAACTAACATAGCCGGATTTAACATAGGTGTAGGTCCACAGATAATTTCATCATTCAATTTAGTGAAACTTGTTAATTTAATTCCATTCACCCTTATTTTATCTTGCTTATCAGAAATCCCATTCACTCTTATTTTATCTTGCTTATCATGAATTCCATTCACCCTTATTTTATCTTGCCTATCATTTATAATCTTAGTTTTACCATTTGATTTATCATAATCAGAGGTAGCTATCTCAAATTCAATGATTGCAGAGAAGCTCTCATCAATATCATCTAAGAAATCAAACTCACTGAAAATAACTGATTTTCCCAAAACATCATATTTTGGCTGATACTCTTCATCCTCATACTGAATATAGTCAAGGTCCATGAAAACAGGCTCAGCTTGATTGATAATGCCTTGAGGAATGAT
This sequence comes from uncultured Methanobrevibacter sp., assembly GCA_900321995.1. Classification (GTDB taxonomy): domain Archaea; phylum Methanobacteriota; class Methanobacteria; order Methanobacteriales; family Methanobacteriaceae; genus Methanobrevibacter. Next base: position 7,690 of record ONYG01000038.1, read on the forward strand.
TTTTCCACTGTTTTTCAGATACTGTTTTGCATGGTTTAATACTGGAACCTCTTCCTCATCTATTAATGCAGTGTCTAACATTTCACATATTATTAAATCTGCCTTAGGATAATTAGAAAAGTCAAAATCAAGTGAATTCTCGTTAAAGACTTCTATATTAGAGAAATCCTTAAGGTTTTCCTTTGCCAATCTAAAAGTAGATGGGCTCATTTCAATGGATATTACCTTATCAAAATAATCTGATGCAAAATAGCTAAGAACTCCACTTCCACAACCTAAATCATATGCCAAAGAGGTTTTAGAGGATTCATTTTCTTTAATTGCCTTTGAATCATCACTATTTGAATATTCCATTGCAAATTGATCAATAGCTTCCTTAAATGCAGAAAGCCTTTCATAATCCCTTAGCAACTTAAAATGATAAGAATCAACATTGAATTTCATATTAAAACCTTTATCAGTAAAAGAAAACAAAACAATCAATAAAAAAAATCAAAAAATAATAATCCAAATAAATAAAAAAATAAAAATAAAATAAGTAAAAAAAGAAATTTATCAAAAAGATAAATTCAACTAATGTGAATGATCGTGTGCATGTTCAAGACCAGGTTCACGGTCTAAAGACTCTCCATTCGCAGTACTTGTAAGTTTTACATGTTCTACTCCTTTAAGTCTCATCATTCTTTCGGTAAGCTCTCTGATTTGAGTAACATCACCATTAACAACTATTACTTCCATACAGTATTTGTGAGTCATGTGAATATGCATGCTTGCATTAATCTCTTCCCTATAATCATGCTGAATATCTGCTAAACTTTCCATAACCCCACTGAAATGATGATCGTAGATTACAGTAATTACACCTACCCTTTTACCTTCCATTTCATTCATCCATTGATATCTTAAGATATAATCACTTAAAGCATCACGAATACCTTTTGAACGAGATTGGTAACCTCTGTCTTTTAAAACTTCATCAAATTCAGCTAAAAGCTTTTTTGGTAAAGACATACTTATTCTCATCATAATTAACACCTAAAACTACAAATATATATTAAAGTAACACAATTAAATTATTAAGAAAAATTTAATCATTATTACTATTTTATTACTTTCTATAATATAAATATTACTGAAATTTCAATTATAATTGATAAATAAATTTTTAATTTTTTTGAAATATGAACGATACAAAAAAAATTCTATAAAAAAGATTAAGATTAAGAAAACATAAAAAGATAAGCATGAGCAAAATAGAAGCAAATAACATAGTTATCAATTATAGATTAGAAGGAAAAGGCGATGCAATAGTATTCATACATGGATTATCAGATAGCCTTAACTATTGGAGTCCATTGCAAAGCCAATTGAAAAACGAATATCAAACATTATCCTACGATTTAAGAGCTCATGGCGAAAGCAGTGATGATGAAAATGAAATCACAATAGACCTATATTCACAAGACCTTTATCATTTGCTTAAAAAGCTAAACATAAGTGATGCAGTATTTATAGGGCTGTCCTTAGGGGGAAATGTAGCATTGAACTTTGCAATAAAACATCCTGAGATGGTCAATGGGCTAATCATCATGTCAAGCTTCAGTGAATCCTCAAAAAATCTTCAAGATATTTTTGACCAATTTTATTTAGGCATCAATGAAGGCTTTGGAGAGTTTTTTGATATTATTGTGCCATACACAATACCTGAAGATGTTTTAGTGGAAAATAAGGAAGTTCTTGAATTCGTCAGACAAGAAGGAATCAAAACAGCAAATGTTGAGGGCATCAAAGCAGGAATAAGAGCAGGCTATGACTTTTCAATAACAGATAAATTAAGCGCCATTAATGCTCCTGCAATTATTATTTCAGGCAAAGATGATGAATTGACTGATTTAAATATGCAAAGAAATATTCATAAGAATTTAAATAATTCAGAAATGATCATTCTTGAAGATACAAAGCATAACGTCTTAATTGGCAATAATATTGTTAAAATAATCAATATCATTAAAGATTTTATGCAAAAAATAAGTTAATTTAATTTAAAATAGTTAATTAATTAAAAAATGGTTAATATTAAAAAAAATTGTTAATTTATTAAAAAAAATAGTTAATTTATTAAAAAAAATTAGAAAAAATAGAAATTAGGTCATAAGACCTTATAATAGTCTCCATTATGTTTGTAAACTGCTTCTATTAAGCCCTTGTTCTCTAAAGACAAGATGATGTGATACATTCTAAAATCAGTTAATTTCAAATCACCATACAAAAGGTTTCCTTCAATTTCATATCTTGAAACCAATCCATCATCATCTGCTAATGATTTGATTATCTCAAAAGATTTCTTTTCCTTTTGATTCAATTCAGCAGTCAAAACATCTTCCTTTGAATCCACTGTATTGATTTCACCATCAAATTCCTTTAATTGAACTGTAGATCCATCATATCTTACAAGACCTTTTGAATCAAGACTCTTTAGCAAATCATTTAAGTCATGCTCATAAAGACCTAATTCATCCTTTATGATGGAACTGTCAATTCTATCATCATCATGCTTTTTGATTTGATTTAAGACTTCTTCTTCTTTTTTTGTTATAGTTATCATAAAATAAACCTAAATTAATAATAATTTTTTAAATTTCAATTGATTAGAATCTAATAATATTATGTAAAACATATTTTATAAACTTATAGACAGCATATGAAAAGAAATCTTTAAAAAAATTATCTCTATTCAAAAATAAAATTTGTGAATATGTTTTATTTAACAAAAAGACATTGACAAAATTAGTATAAAAATTAAAAAAATGATATAAAAGTAAAAAAAGAAAATAAAAAAATAAAAAGAGGATAAATAATTTATTCCTTGTTTATTCTGCTAATAGCATCTTTTGCACCCATTTGTACAAAAGAACTTTCATCTTCTAATAGCTCTTCAAGTTTAGGAAGCGCTTCTTTAGCATCTAAAGCACCTAAGATCCAACAAGCTGCTCCTCTAACTCTCCATTTTGGATTGTCTAACTCTGGAAGAACATATTCAATAGCTTCTTCACCCATATTGGTTAAAGTTGTAGAAGCTTCTCTTCTTACAAGTTTATTTCTGTCACCTAAAAGTTTAACAAGTGCAGGAATAGCTCTTTTATCACCAATTGCATTTAAGACTTGAGTAGCACCGATTTTAATATCCTTATTCCTATCTCCTAAAGCTTCAATAAGTGGTTCAACTGCTTCTTCACCTTTAAGTTCAAGTAAACCGATTGCTTCTTCTTTTACAAAATCATCAGAATCTTTTAAGTCTAAGATTAAATCATCAATAGATTTTTCCATAATATTACCATCCTAAAAATTATCCAAAAATATATTAAGATACAATCAAATCAAATATATCTATTTATAGTAATATATCTAATTTATTTTGTATAAACTTAATTATTATTTTTATTTTTAAAGTATATAAATATTTCTACATTATACGAACAATCGATACTATACAAATAATTTTTTTATAATTAACTTTTTATCAAATATCGCCAGATTTTTAATATTTTAATGTATAAAAATGTACATTAATGATTAAAATTGCAAAAGATTAAAACTAATAAAGTTAATAATATTAATTAATATTAAATAATTAATGTTACAGATTAAAGATTTTAAATTCAAACATCAATAAAATAAATTGCTTAAAAAGCTAAAAACTAAAAATCTTTAATTTATTAGACATAATCATAATAAACTCTTTTTAAAGATTAAAAAAAAATAAAAAAAAGATTTAAAAAACAAATTAAGGATTCTGAAGACATGATTAAGATTGCAAGAATTGATGGTGACGGAATAGGCAAAGAGGTTACAGAAGCAGGAGTTGCTGTACTTGAATCATTAGACTTAAACATAGATTTCATTGAGGCTGAAGCAGGAAGAGAATGCTTTGATAAAAATGGCACAACAATTCCTGAAGAAACTATAAAAATAGCTAAAAATACTAAAGCAACACTTTTTGGAGCGATAACTTCAACACCTGGGCAAAAAAGCCCAATCATTACACTTAGGCAAGAACTAGACACTTACGCTAACTTAAGACCAATAAAATCATTTAAAGGCGTTAAATGCCTATTTGATGATTTGGATTTTCTAATCGTTAGGGAAAATACTGAGGGGTTATATTCCGGCAATGAAACTATGGAAAATCCGGAAAAGGATAATGCTAAGGCAATAGCCGAAAGGGTCATAAGCCGTAAGGCAAGTGAAAGAATTTCAAGATTAGCATTCAAACAGGCCATAAAACTTGAAAAGGAATCAGTAACTTGCGTACATAAGGCAAATGTATTGAAAAAGACAGACGGAATCTTCAAAGATTCCTTTTACAAGGTAAGTGAAGAGTTTCCAAAGATCAAAACAAATGACTATTATGTGGATGCCACTGCAATGTACCTACTCACAAAACCTCAGGAATTTGATGTCATCGTTACAAGCAACCTATTTGGAGACATATTATCAGACGCTTCAGCAGGTCTTGTCGGAGGGCTTGGACTTGCTCCATCTGGAAACATTGGAGACAAACATGGAATATTTGAGCCAGTGCACGGATCTGCACCAGACATTGCAGGAAGAAATATTTCAAATCCAATTGCGATGATTTTATCAGTTTCAATGATGCTTGAATATTTGGATGAAGATTATCTTGCAAATAAGGTTAAGATAGCATGTGAAAATGTTTTAGAAAAAGGAAAGACCTTAACTCCAGATTTAGGAGGCAGTTCTAAAACCATAGACGTTGCAAATGAGGTCATTAAGGAGATTAATAATTTAAATTAATTCAATTGATAAAAAATTATTAAATTAATTAATTTGACAAAGAATAATAAAATAATAAGATAATTATCCATTGATTAAAAAAACAAGACAAAGATTTTAAACAATAAATGATTTAGAGGGGAAATATGTTAAATATCACTACATTTTTAGATGCCAACACATGCAGACTTGACAAGGACGTATTTTATTGCCCATCACGTAACTTAAGATACAATTCAGGAGACATATTATCAATCGTATCTGGAATGGGAAAATTATTAAAGGATATTGGAATAGAAAAAGGAGATAGAGTACTAATATATCTAAACAATTCACCAGAATATATATTTTCACTATTTGCAATTTGGAGAATTGGCGCAATAGCTATTCCAACCAACAGAATACTTACCGCTCCAGAATTAAACTATATGATTACAGATTCAGATGCAAAACTGATAATTACTGACAAGGAGGCTCAAGAGACCATTGAGAGTCTTGAAATACAGTCACATATAATGGAGCCATGCGAAACATTCTTAGGTAGCGAAACCTTGCCTGCAGAAGAGACTGATTGGGATGACTTATGCCAATTGCAATACACTTCAGGCACTACTGGAAAACCTAAAGGATCAATGCTCACTCATGGAAACTGGTTTACAGCCATTCATAATGCATGTGATGTTTTAACATTTAAGGAGAATGATGTGTTCCTATGCATTTATCCAATGGCTCATGTAGGTATCTCTTGGGCTGTTGCAGCACTTAGGGCTGGCGCATTATACATCATGATGGAATTCTTTGAAATCAATGAATATTTAGAACTATGTGAAAGTGAAAAGGTCAGCGTCTTATCAAGTATGCCTCCTGTAATACACACATTAACCAATCTTGAGGAAGAAAAGAGAAAAAGCCTATCTGAAGTTCGTGAAATAATCAGTGGAGGAGGCCCATTGCATAAAAAGATTTGGAAGAAGTTCATGGGACAATACGGCATTCCAATCATTAACGCATATGGATTATCTGAAACCATTGTAATAGGTACAGGAACTGTAATCAGGCCTGAAGACTATGCTACAGCAGACAGATATGAAAGCGTAGGCCATCCTGTATGCTTTTCAGAGCTTAAGATTGTAGATGAAAATGACCCAAATAAAATTCTAAAGCAATATGAACAGGGAGAGATAGCTCTTAGAGGACCTGCAATAGCTAAAGGATATTGGGGCATGGAAAAAGAGACTGAAAAGTCATTCCTTAAAGACGGATGGTTCTTAACTGGAGACATCGGTTATATTGATGAAGACAACCGCTTATTCATTACAGACAGGAAAAAGGACATGATTGTAATGAGCGGATGGAAGATATATCCAACTGAAGTTGAGGAAATACTTATTAAATATCCAAAAGTAGAAGAGATTGCAGTATTCAGCGTGCCTCATCGCCATAAGGGAGAGCTTCCTGTTGCTGCAGTTGTATGGAAAGATGAAGAAGACTCTGAAGGGCTTATAAACTATGCAAAAGAATATCTTGCAAGATATAAGGTTCCAAGACAAATATTTACAATGGATGAGCTTCCAAGAGTAAATGGCTGGAAAGTTTTAAGAAGAGAATTGAGAACAATGTTTTCAAACCCTGAAGAAGAGGAATAATTTCTTATAGAACATCATTTAAAACCCTGAAGAAGAATAATCTCTTCTAGAACATCTTTAAATCCTAAAGAAGAATAATCTCTTCTAGAACATCATTTAAAACCCTGAAGAGAAATAATCTCTTCTTTTTCTTTTTTTATACACCATTTTATAAAAATCAGTTATAATGATTAAAGAAAAATAATACTTTTAAAAATAGATATGAGTTTAAATTAAGCAGAAAAGTAAAAATAAAAATAAAAATAAAAAAAGAGGTGAAAAAAGAGTTATATCTCGAATCCACCATCGACCTTAATAATTTGACCATCTAAGAAAGTACATTCATCACTTGCTAAGAATACAGCAATGTCCGCAATGTCTTCAGGCAAACCATGTCTTTTTACAGGACATTGATCAATCATTTGTTGCAATGCAGAAGGACCACCGATACTGTCTACCATAGCAGTGTGGATAAGACCTGGTGCAATACCGTTTACTCTTATTTCAGGACCTAATTCCCAAGCCATAGATCTGGTTAATCCCATCATAGCATGTTTACTGTCTACATATGCTGCAAATCCGTGGTGAGCACCAAATGAAGCTACAGAACAAGTGTTTACAATAGTACCTTTACCTTTTTCTTTCATAACAGGTGCAACAAGTTGAGTGAGCAATAATGCAGATGTTACATTTACATTGAATACTTTAGTCCATTCTTCAAGAGTTACATCCATTAATGGAGACATGCTTAACATTCCAGCATTGTTAAAGAGAATGTCAATGGTTCCATATTCTTCCATTGCCACATCAAATACTTTGTGTACATCATCCAAGTTTGCCATGTCGACAATTGCATATACTGCTTCTCCGCCAGCTGCCTTAATATCATCTACAACAGCTTTTGCTCTTTCTTCATTTCTTCCGGAGATAACTACTTTTGCTCCTTCTTGAGCAAATCTTTTTGCAGATTCTCTACCCATACCGGAAGTAGCTCCGGTTACAATTGCGACTTTACCTTCTAGTTTTCCCATTTATCTCACCTTTTTTATTAAAACCATTTTGAAATAATATGGTTTCTATGTAATAATATGTAATAAAAGTATTTAAATATTTTTAATTTTAATGGTCAATTATTCAATAAAACAGCATTATAAATCCTCATTAATACCAAATTATTTAATAAGGTTATGTAATTGTTCAATTTTTTGTTAGACTGGTCAAAAATAGATTAATTTATTAAAAATTTTTTAAAAAGCTTATTGAAAAATAAAAATATTATTAAAAAAGTTAAGATATTTTAGACAATGAACTTAAAAAAATGTCCTCATTTTAATAAAAAAATAACAATAAACAATCAAAAAATAAAAAAATAATAGAAAAAACACAGAAAAATAGACAAATACAGTGAAAATAGATAAATATACAGGAAAATAGACGAATACACAGAAAAAAACAAGAAAAAAAGAAGCTAAAATAAATAAAATAAAATAATGCAAAACAAAAAAAACATAAAAAGTAAAAATAAAAAGCAAGTAAAAATTGAATAAAAAAAAATAAAAAGAAATGACTTACAATTATTTGTAAATCATTGTTCCAATTCCATCTTTAGTGAATATCTCAATAAGCAAGGTGTGTTTTATCCTTCCATCAAGAATATGAGCTGATTTTACACCATTATTAATAGCTTCAACACAGGTTTCGATTTTAGGAATCATTCCACCAGTAATTACTCCCTCTTCTATGAGTTTAGGAACTTCATCAACATGAATCTTTTGAATAAGAGTTGATGGGTCGTTAGGGTCTCTTAAAACACCTGGAACATCAGTTAAAATAATTAATTTTTCTGCATCAATCTCACCTGCAATTGCGCCTGCAACAGTATCTGCATTAAGGTTTAAGGTTTTACCGTTTTCTGCAATACCAATAGGAGCAATAACTGGAATATAATCATTTTCAGTATACATTTCAAGAATAGATGGATTAATCTTTTCAATTTTTCCAACTAATCCTAAATCGATTTCCTCAATTTCTCCTGTTTCCTCATCCTTAATATGATGCATGGTTTTAGATGCTTGTATCAATTTATTATCCTTACCAGACAATCCTGCACCCTTTCCATCATGCAAACAGATTTGAGATACGATATCAGTATTGATATTACCTACAAGAACCATTTTAACGATGTCAATTGTCTCTTCATCAGTTACACGAAGCCCTTTAATGAATTTAGGTTGTTTACCTAATTTTTCCATAGAACGAGTAATTTCAGGACCTCCACCATGAACAACAAGAGGTTGCATACCAACATATTTCAAAAGAACTGTATCCTTTGCTGTTGAGACCATAGCTTCCTTATCTATCATCGCATGGCCTCCATACTTAATCATGACTTTTTTATTATAAAATTTCTTAATATATGGTAGAGCACCTACCAAAAGATCAATGTTTTCCATTTTATCACTTAAAAATTAAATTAATATAAAATAATGTTAAATTTGAATTCAGTAAATTATTTGTCAATTATACTATAAAAACATAACCTATTTTTTATTTAAATAAAAATCTTTTATAAAGTGTTTTTTTAAAAATCCCCTCCCAAAATATTTAAATTCTAAAAAAATTGTTTTAAATGATTATAACAATTTTAGTAATTTTGAACTATTAATATAAAGTTAACTCTTTAAAAAAAAATCAGACAATAAATTATCAAAGATTTACATATATAAACCATTCATTAATTTTTAAGAGAAGTAAAAATTGACATATGAGTGAAAAATTATCTAAAATTAATAAAATTGTATCAGATTGTAAAAATAAGCCTAAAAAATGCTTAAACTTAAATATAAAAAAATAAAAACTGAAGATTACTTGAGTTCAATTGAAAGAAAATTTAAAATTTTGATTTTAATTTCTCTCCCTTGGTCTAAAATCAGTATTGAAAATTTCAAAACACTGATTGAAAGATCAAAATTAAAATAATAAAGCAATTGGATTTGAGTAAAAAATACGGAGGGAAAATATGTTTAAAATAAACAAAAGTATTTTAATGGTTTGCTTAATATCCATCTTCCTATTGGCATCTCAAGCTAGCGCTGCAGATTCCAATATAAGTGCAGATATTAAATCAATTGATGAAAACATGATTGTCAACTGTAATTCCATTGATTCTTTAGTGGATGAAGGGAATAAAATGAATGGTTTTTCCATTAAAGATAAAAATAATATCATTAATTCTCCCACAAATGATAATTCAACATTAAAGTCTTTAATCAATAAAAACCAATCATCCAAAAATAGCAATGATTTAGATAATAATGGCAATTTAAATGATGATTCTAAAGGCAAAAACACTGAAGGAATTGTAATGGCTGAAGACGGTTTCAGCTGCGGACCTGCTTCACTTGCAACTGCACTTAATAAGCTTGGAATGAACCTTAGCTTAAGTGAAGTTTCAGCACATACAAACACAAGCGAAGAGAATGGAACTTCAATGCAATCTTTAATTGATGCTGCAAGACACTACAACTTTTCTGCAATTGGCGTTAAGATAAATAGCAGTGGCTTAAGAGAAAACTCAATAGCCCATATAAATCTTGACGGAAGGGATCATTGGACAGTAGTGAGCAAAGTGATTGGAAATCAAATATTCCTAGCGGATTCAACTGAAGGAAACATCAACATGAGCCTTGATGAATTCAATTCACTTTTTAGTGGAAACGCTATATTCCTATCCAAAATCAATGAAACAAACCTAAAACAGGAGATTAGCAATAAAAACATCTCTATTTTAGAGAAAAACCAATGTTCAATGATTTCTGGAAAAGGCTGGATGAGAGTTATTGTAGGATATAGGACAGAGTGGAGATGGGGATCATTTACCAAGTATTCATGGGTGCTAAGACCTAAAGTAGTAGGAGGGCATGTATCATTCTCCCAATGGGAATATGTATATGTAGGACGTCCTGTTTGGAAAAAATATAAGGTTAAGATTCCTATTTACAAATGGAAATATAGTAAAATTCATATAAATAGTAAAAAATACGTCTAAAAATCTAAATAAATGAATTTAAGATTTATTCATATAAATAGTAAAAAATATATCTTAAAATCTAAATAAATGAATTTAAGATTTATTCAGACTTTTATTGCTATATATATGAACAAATAAACATATGAAATATATAAAATATTTGAGGAATGGCAAAATGGACAAGAACCTGAAAATAACCATTGTTATTGGTATTATCATAGCTATTGCTGTTATTGGACTTGCTTTAATCAATGAAAGCAATAACGCTAAAACACAAGTCTCTCCATTAACAGACAGCTTTGATTATTCTTCAATGCCAATTACCACATGGGACAATAATACAAAAACATATACGTTTGACCAAAACATAAGTAGTGTAAATGGTAAGGACTATAAGGACATTACTATGAGCATTATATTTTATAAGGACAATGTAAAAATTAACAATTATACTGAAAATATTGCAGCAACCGAAAATGGAACATTCAACTTAAATTTCTCTACAAATCTACAAGATGAACCAGATGAATTCTATTATGATGTTCAAAAAGCTACAGAAGTATAATTAAATCTAAAAATTAAATTTTTTTACTTATTATTCCTCTATTTTTCTTTTTTCTTTTTTTCTTGATTATTTTTCTATTTTTTATTATTAAATAAATATTAACTTTTTTATAGGGAAATAGTGCTTATAGATTAATAAAAAAAGACAACTACAAAGATAAAAAAAAACAACAAAGAAAGAAAAATAAAAAAAGACAACAGAATATAAAAAACAACAGAAAAAAGAAAATGAAAAAGAAAATAAAAAAGAAAATAAAAAATAAAAATAGTTAATTAACTATTTTTGGAAAATAATCAAATAATGGGACTTACCTTCTGGAATGTCCTCACCGGTATCTGGATTTAAAGAGAATAAACTCATATCATGCTCTTTAAAGACTTCCTCCAAGTCTTCAGGACTGCTTCTTACAGTTATAGGAGGACCATGTTTTGCTTCCTGTTTTTTATAGTCCATGATAGCAATCTTTCCACCAGGTTTCAATATTCTCTTTAGCTCTTCGATAGCCTCATCCATTCTTCTGGTTGCCTTAAATCCATGCCATACATTTATTAGGAGGATAATGTCAACAACATCATCATCCAAATCAATATGATCTGGAATATCTGCACAAATAGGGATTAAATTATCATAGCCCTTTTCATCTGCAGCCTTTTGAAGGTCCTCAATGGAAGGTTCATAAATATCCACTGCATAAACAGTAGCATCTTCACCTAATATTTCAACAGCCTCAAGTGCAGCATGTCCGTCACCACATCCTGCATCCATAAATACCTCATTGCCTTCAAGACCTAATTCCATAATAATGTCATGAGCATTTAAAAATGACTCACTTGACCTACCTTGAATCCTATGTCCATTAGCAGGCAGCATACCTGTTTTATTTACCATGATTTATCTCCTATTAAATTATAATTAAAACAATGAACTTATAAAATAATTAATCGTTTATTGAATTTAAAATAGATTAAATTATTTTTATTAAATTACTGATTATATTTTTATTTAATCAATTATATAACAATTTGCATATCGATAGGAAAAATAAAAAGAAATAGTCTTATTTCATAAAATATGTGAAAATAAAAATAAAAATAAAAATAGAATGAAAGAGTCTTATTCATAAAATATGGGAAAATAAAAATAAAAATAAAAATAAATGTCTTATTTCATTAAAAAAAAACTATAAAAAAATAAAATTAATGTCTTATTTCATAAAAAATGTAAAAATAAAAAAAGTAGTTAAGAGAGAAAATAATAGTTAAAAAACCATTATAATTTTAATTTCTCAACTGCAAATATTAAATCATTTGCTTCACTTTCCAAGCTTCTATCAGGATTTCCCCTCATTTCATAGACTATAGAAGGAACTCCACCCTCATCCATAGGAATTGTGGAATACTGAGGAGATGAGTAGCTTGCAGGCACATAATAAACTATATAATTCAATAGCTTTGTAAGGTTATCTGCTGACTCATTTGCCACTATGTCGCTTGAAACAGGAGCAAATATATAAGGATCTTGGAGATATCCTCCATTTGAAGAGTGAATATCTATTGCTAAATTAAAATGCTTCTTGATTGAATGATTTACGACAAACTCTTCAGCCAAGAGCTGACCATTCATTCTGCTTTCCTCAAAGTCCTCATTTTCACCAGTCACATTGATTCTATAAACATAATATGAATAATTCAATTCATTTGAAGACTTTTGGAGAGAATCATAAATTGCATCATGAGCATTATATTCTCTTGGATGCTGTCCTAGAACATATGCAACCTTTATAGTAGAGTTAGGGTTACCATAAGGCCCTTCAAAGCTTACTGAGCCAATATCATTCTTACCTATGACTTTAGATTTGACATTTAGGGAAGCATCACCAGTGGAATTTAAAAAGTCATTGACTACTGGAAGCTGACCTAAACTATCAGATACCATAGGATTATTAGAAATTTCAGAGACTATATTATCTTCATTTGAAGTATAGTCATAATAAAGAATAGCACATTCAGCAAAAATAACAATGAGTATAATAATCAAATAAATGAACTTTTTAGAAGGTTTTTTTGATTTGCCTTTTGAATTTTCATCATCTTTTGCCAAAATAAAAACCTCCTTACTCATTTATTAAATTAAGTCTTAAAATAAGTAAAAACTTAATTAAAAAGTTTTCAAAGTATATTTAAATTTTTTAAAAATAGATAATTCATGCGAATTTTAATTTTAGAATAAAAATAGAAAAATTATAAGACTGGAAAAATTATTTTTTCCAAGTTTGTCTTACTCCTCTTCCTTTTTTACTACCAGGTTTTTTGTAAGATCTTTTAGGTCTTGTTCTTTTGTTAGTACCTTTTACTTTAGCCATGATAATCCTCCTTTTTAGTTTTATAAACAAATAAGTATAAATTTAAACTCAAAATTTTGTATTTTCTAAGTAAAAATATTTAAATTTTAAATTAAATTATTAATAGTTTTCAATAAAAAAAATCAATAAATTACATTAATTTTTTATAAATAAAGCTTTAATAAGATAACTTAATTATATTTTTATCTTTAACCTTTATAAATCTTTTGACTAATTTGGAGAAATTTTATTCTAAATTGATTAATAATTACTTTGAATTAATCTTTTAATAAAAAAATATGAAAAAATATCCAAAAAAGACAAAAAATATAAAAAGAAAATAAAAAAAAGAATCAAAAAATAATGCAAAAAATTCATAAAAAAAGAAATTGATAAAGAAAATAAATAAAAAAATATCCAAAAAAAGAGAAATTGATAAAGAAAATAATATCCAAAAAAAAGAGAAATTGATAAAAAAAGCAGAATTAAGTAGTATATTCTGCATTTATCTTAACATAATCATAGGTTAAGTCACAACCCCAAGCGGTTGCCTCAGCATCTCCTTGGAATAGGTCTACAAGAATATTTACAGTTTTCTCCTGCATGATTTCTTCTGCATCCTTTAGGTTTGAAGTGCCGTCAAAAGCAAGTATCTTACCTTGATCCACTAGGATAGCCTCTTTTCCATTGTCTGTATTTACAGAAACTGATATCATGTCCTGATCCATTTCACATCCAGAGTAACCAACTGCAGCAACTATTCTTCCCCAGTTAGGGTCTCCTCCAAAGATAGCGGACTTAACAAGTGATGAGGATATGACAGATTTTGAAGCTAAAATAGCGTCTTCTTCGCTTTTTGCCCCTTTAACTTTACATTCAATGAATTTAGTGGCCCCTTCACCATCACGAGCCATCATTTTAGCCAAGCTTATGCATAAGAAGTCTAATGCCTCTTGGAAACCCTCATTGATTTGTCCATCATGAGCAACTTCAACTCCAGACTTTCCATTTGCCATTAATATAGCCATATCATTAGTACTTTCATCACCATCAACGACAATCATATTAAAGCTCTTATTAACTGATGCCTTTAAAGCTTTATTAATATCTTCTGAAGATATTAAAGCGTCAGTTGCTAAAAAGCATAACATGGTTCCCATATTAGGTGCAATCATGCCCACTCCTTTAGTCACTCCACCAATAGTAACTTTTTTACCATCAATTTCAGTTTCAACTGCAAATTCCTTATGGTAAGTGTCAGTAGTCATTAATGATTTAGCGGCTTCAGTGGATGCCTCACTAGAATGTTCAAGTTTAGAGATGGATTCCTCAACAAGAGGCAAAATAATGTCCATAGGCATTTTTCTGCCAATAACACCAGTTGAAGCGGTAGCAATCTCATCTCGAGAGATGCCTGTTTTTTCTGATGCAAAATCAATTGTCTTATCACAGTCAGCTATCCCATCAACTCCAGTGAAACAATTAGCATTTCCACTGTTTGCAACAACTAAAGAAACTTTTCCTCCCTTAATCATTTCCTTTGTATGGATAACTGGAGCTGCCACTACTTTATTTGATGTAAACACTGCAGAAGCATTGCTGTCTTTGGATTCGATGACTGTAAGACCATATTTACCTTGACGAGTGCCTGCAGCCTTAACTCCATCTACAGCACATATTCCTCCTTCAATAACTTTAATATCTGACATAATATCTCCTTTAAACATGATAATAAAAAATTAACTAATATGAAAATAATACAATAATGAAATAAGATAAAAATTTAAAAATAAAACTTTCAGGGTTTCTTAAGATTAAAAAAAATAATTAAAAATAGTAACTAAAGATAAAATAATGTTTGATAAGTTCAATACAGATTTCCTGAATTTGAGGAATTGAAAGCTGTAACATTTTCCCCTTCAGTTACATTATCAACATAATCAGAAGATGCAACATAAGAACCGTCTTCAGTTTGAATAACATCGCCGGAATCCTCATATTTAGTAATATTCTTTGTTACATTCACATATTGAACATCACCCTCTTCAGATGTATCGGAGCTGCCTCCCAATATAACTGAAACACCTAATGCTAATCCACATATAAAAGCTATGATAATAATTATTATTAAAATAGTTTTTACCGGATTTCTACTGCTTTTTGCCATAAATTCACCAAATTAACACTTTAATTACATTAAATAAAAATTATAAATTTTAAATCAATTTACTAGATTGAATAAATAAACAATTTTTCAATTTTTCTAATTTAAATCAAATAAAAAATGTTGGCTTAATATTAAAATAAATCTATTTTAATGTATAATAAGCCACAACAATTAAAAATATAAAGAATCCATAGAGTCCAAGACCCATGATTGCCAATAAATAGGAAATTATAAATACCAATAGGAATGCTGTTATAAGCTTGCCTTTTTTATTGGTAAATAAGTCACATAAGGTTCTTGAGAAGTCTGATGGAATATTATAAGCATATAAACCATTTGCAAGATCAAATACAATCAATGATAATGGACCGAAACCTTTGATTCCCTCTGCAATATTTGCACGTTCACCTGCTTCTCTTCGGCTTCTTCCTATTCCTATTTTCACTTTAGCACCATTGCTAAGAATAAACCATGCACAGTCCAAACCTGCACGAATAGCTACACCTTTGCTTGGGAAACGAGCTATTAAGTCATCTCCACCTTCACGATAACCTTCTATATGGCCTTCACAGTTTTCCATAAAGCCTTTAACATCGGTCATCAATTCCACAAGCTTATTCTTACCATGCTTTGAAATGAAATTAGTGGAATCCACAATATCAATGAAGAGATAATGCTGATATTCTGCATGTTCAGATTGGCCTAACTTAAATGGAGTATCCAATACAAGTGCATATTCACCACCTAATTTAGTGAATGCAACACCAGGAACATCTCCAACTTCCTTATTGAACTTAATTGACCTTTCAATAGCTGCAGCACCAGTCATTCCAGCAGCTGCCCTTACACGAATATTATTGTCAAGACCAATTCCAACAAGCTTGATAGCTATTCTGATAGCATCATTCTTACTCATCAATCTGGAAACGATTTCTGTTTCGCTTCTTTCGATAATCTCTCCATTTTCCCTAATGATGATGTCAGTAAAATAATCAATAATGTAGGAAGGTTCTGAAAGCTCAATATACATATATCTATCGCTTCCCATAATGATCTTACTTACCAAAGCATACTCATCAATCTTATTTTGAGCAGGAAGCAATTCATAAAAACTATGTTTTTCTGGAATATTTTCACGGCCAACATCTCTAACTAAATTAGTAAAAATACTTTCTGTAGTAATATTTGCCTTATCAATTTCCATAAGCATGGTTTGAGTATAATTGAACATTTGAACATACTCAGTTTCTAATTCAGTAGTTGGAAAATACTTAGTTCCTATACTAAGTATCTCATGCTTAGTAATTAGAGAAATAATACGTCTTAATATACTATTATCAGCCATTTATATACCTCCTATCAATCCATTAATTAAACGATTAAACATAATTCAATTTTCTAATTGAAGATAATTAAACTTTAGTTTTAATAAATAAATAAAATAAATAAATTAAAAAAGATAAGAATTAACATTATCCTTCTTTTTAATTTAAAAAGATAAGAATTAACATTATCCTTCTTTTTAATTTAAAAAGATAAGAATTACATTATCTTTCTTTTTGAAATTCAAAGATTACTTTTTACCTTTATCTTTATCTTTATCTTTCTTTTTCTTTTTGGAATTCTTTTCCAAATAGATTTCAAACTCACCAGGCTTTTCTAAAATCATATTAGGCTTTACAGATACGAATGGGAACTTCCATGAGCCTAATCTTCCAGCAATTGTACTTGCTATATTTCTGGAGTTCTTCTTGATAAATACCTCATCATATGTATTTGTTTGAATCTCAATATTGAATGGAGGATTGTCTTCAACCTCATCAGTAAGTACAATATTCAATCCAAAGTATCCTGGCTTAATGAATAGGTCGTTACGAACTGCTATTAAAGGCTTGTGAACTAACCTTAGCCTATCTGCAACAGTGACTGAAATGTTACCTGCATCCTTTACAGCAGCCTTATAATCTTTAGGATGAACTAAAACGAAAATAACATAAGGAACAGATGTTTCAACATCATCAACCATTTCCATTACCTTATCAAACATTGGCAATCTTGAGAAAATTCCTTCTATCTTTGAGGAAACGTCATCCCTTTCTGATTGATCTAAGATTAAAATAGCTTGTTTAGCCACATTCAAAGGAGTGAATTTTGTTGTTTCTTTTCCCTTATAGACAACCCAACGTTTGCGTTCAAGTTCATTTAAAATTTCATCACAAATGTTTTGCAATAGGTTTTTAACTTTCTTAGGCTTTTTAGTTTTTCCTAATATCAACTCATTATCCTTTATTGAAAATGGTATTCTTATGCTGTTAATATCCGGGAACTCAGACATGAAGTCTCTGAATTTATCATTGGATAAAACCTTAGCATCCTCTTCATAGGCCAAATCAAGAATGTAATGGTCAGCAACATTTCCAACAGGCACTTCATCGATGATTCCATCCTCAACAAGCCTTACAAAAGTTTCCTTATCATCTATGTTATGGCGCAAGGAAGCATCTGCTATAATTAAAAAGTCATGCTTACCTTTTTCCAATGCCTTAACAGCTAAGGTAATGTTTTTTAATTTAGCTTTTGAATTTTCCCCTTTTTGATAATGAGCAACATTAGCTGCATCTATAATAACTTTCAAAATATCACCTATTAAAAGTTTTCTAGAATCTATTTTAAATTTAATTATTTAGTTCTTAAGAGTTTTTTCAACCATTATTCATATTTACTCTGAAATTCAGCCGATTCATTCCTTTACTGAATTCCAATTTATTAATATTTTAAATAATGAAATAATACATAATTTTTTATTATAATAATAATATGAGTTAATAATATATTTAAATCTATTGAATAAATAAACAATATAGAAAAAAATAGACAAAAATAAAAAAAATATTAGCCATACAATGTTTTCATAATATAAAACATATTAAAGCAAAAAATAAGAAAAAATAGATAAAAATTAGATAAAAATTAGAAAAAATAGAAAAAATAGAAAAAAATAAGAAAAAATAGAAAAAAATAAGAAAAAATAAGAAAAAAATAAAAAAAATAATATATGTCTAAAAAAATACTAATTACTGTAATAAAAAATTAGTTTTAGGGGATATTATGTCACATGTCAAAAAATCATTAAAATACTTTGAATCAAAATTTAACTGTGCACAATCAGTTTTTGCAAGTTTTTCAGAAGATTTAGGTTTTGATGAAAAACAAGCACTTAAAATAGGAGGATGTTTCGGTAGCGGAATGCGTAAAGGAGAAGTGTGTGGTGCTTGCACAGGAGCATTAATGGTTTTAGGATTAAAATATGGTCAAAGTGAACTTGGAGATACTGAAAGCAAACTTAAATCAGATGCCATATGTAGTGAGTTTTTAGAGGAATTTGAAAGAAGAAACGGGTCTTATATATGTAATGAACTATTAAATTGCGATATAAAAACTCAAGAAGGCATAAATTATGCAAAAGAAAATAATCTTTTTACAGAATTATGTCCTAAACTAGTGGAATCTGCTACAGTAATTTTAGAAGACATTTTAAATAAAGAATAAAATAAAATAAAATAAAATTAAATAAACTAAAATAAAATAAAATAAAATTAAATAAACTAAAATAAAATAAAATAAAATTAATAACTAATTAGAAAAAACAATTAAAAAAAAAAAAAAAAAAAAAAAAAAAAATTTAAAAAAA
>ONYG01000130.1 GCA_900321995.1 uncultured Methanobrevibacter sp.
ACCCATGAATGCATGGAAGATGTGTCCACCAGGAGTTAACTTGTGGTATTGACCTTCGATTTTAACCTTATCTGCAAAGGAAATGTCGGAGTTAACAGGTACGTGTGAAGAGTTGGTGTAGTAGTTAGCACCATTGTCACCTTGTAGGATTGCCTTATCTCCGAATTGCTCTTTATCTAATGTAGCGAATCTGTAAGCAGTAGATTCAGCAGGGGTTTGCAAGACAGACCATCTGAGTCCGGTTTCCTCTTGCAATGCTTTTGCTCTTGCATTGATGTATTCTAAACATTTGATACCGAATTTGTTAGCATCAGGGTTTTCAATTCCTTCATCGAATAATGCAAGTAACATTTCATTTAAACCACAGAAACCAAAGGATAAGGTAGCGTTTTGGATTCTGTAATAGGTTTCACCATCAACATCTTGTTTAAGGAATGGTAAAATGTCAAAGTTATTTAAACAGTTAAGACCTTGTTGTCTTCTAATCATTAAGGTTTCAACAGCTAAGTCCATATAGTTGTCTAAGTATTCGAATACGTCATCTTCGTCTTTGGATTGGTAACCGATTCTAGGCATGTTTAAAGTTACGTATGCAAGGTTACCAGTTCTTAAACAGTCTTGTTCCCAGTCTCCTGTCCAGGTGTCTTGGAGACAGGTTCTGCAACCCATATAGTTAGCCATTTGACCTCTGTAATCAGGCAACATGTTTACGAAGTAGGATGAACCGTATTTTGCTGAAAGTTCGTGAACTAAAAGCATGTCATCATCATAGTCGCCTTTTAAGGTTTCTTCACGTAATGTGTAAATAGTATTTGGGAATAAGTGAGGTTTGCCTTCAGAATCTCCTTCAAGCAAGATTTCGGTAAATGCTCTTTGGATCATTCTGGTTTCTTCTTCAAAGTCAGCGTAAGTTCCTACAGCTTCTCCTCTTGGACCGTATGCAGTTACATCTTGCAAGAATTTTGGAACTCCAAACTCTAATTGCATACTTGTAAATGGAACTTGTGAACCTCTTGCTGCATAAGCCATATTTAAGTTGTAAACGAGCATTTGAATGGATTGTTTTACTTCTTCATAAGTTCTGCCTCTTGCAAATGGTGCAACAAATACGTTCCAGAGAGACATTGCTTGTCCACCAGACATGTTTTGTTGTGCTGCAAGCATGATTTCACCAGTATGGTTCATTAATGTTTCCATATGGGAAGGAGGTGCAGCTACAGAGGTGTGGTCTCCAGTACCGTCAACTTTAAGACCGTATTTGATGAATGCTCTTATATCATGTTGCAAGCAGTTTAATGGTCTGCCAGCAAAGAATTCTAAATCGTGAATGTGAATGTCACCAGACATGTGTGCATCTGCCAAATGAGCAGGCAACATGTGTAATAAAGCATATTGTTTTAATGCTTCGTCTGCTACATATTTGTGAATGGATTCAGGGTTATGCATCATGTTTGCATTGTCTCTTGAACCGTCTTCAATTAATGAGGTAATGTTGTATACAGGAATACCTAAACGAGTGTATCTGCTTCTTAAGTCTTCAAGGCCATACTCTACAAGTTTTGTGTTTACGATTTCCCTAATCATAGGAGCAGTTAAGTATTCTACGTTGAGTTTTTTGAGTTCTTTCCATACTTCAGTTGCGATTTCAAAAGCAGTCTCTTGGGAAGCACCAGTCTCTTCTACTAATGTGCTTGCAATTTTAGCCATATCGAATGGTTCGATTTTATCTCTTGAAGAACGTACTTTTAAAGTAGTTTTTGCTAAGTATTTGTTAGCTGCTTCAGAATCAACATCTTCTAAACATTCGTAAACAATCTTTTTAATTTCTTTAGTTGTGATACCATCGTATAAGTTTTCAACTACAGTTGAAACGATTTTTTCAGATTCGAAAAATGGTGCTTCAACCATAACTAATGATTTTAATAATTTTTCATAACTAAAAGCTTCCCTTACACCATTGTTTTTCTTAACGGTGATCTTAGCCTTTTGAATGTTGTTTTCAATATTTTGTACATTTTCCACTTTAACACCTTCATAAATTCTTACAAACCCAAACATTAAAAGATAAGAGTAAGTAAGTTAAATTTTAAATTTAACTTTAATTACATAATTAAACATAAAACAAATAAATAAATTTTAGAATTTCATTAAAAGAATCATTTTAATAATTTTCTAAAAACTTAGATAATCCATCCTAATTTAATTGAATATAATTATGTAATTAGATGTATAATATCTGTTCGATACTATACGAAAGTTAGTAACTATATCAATAGTTTGTAACTAAACATAATGTTAGTCACTTCACGAAATAATATTTGTCAAAAGATGTATATAAATCATTCGGCTTGTATCGAACAATATATATTTGACATAGTTTTCACTAGTTGAATTAAAACTGTGAAAAATAATAGAATACAAGAAATAGCTTAGAAAACTATCCCTCAAATAAGAGAAATAGCTTAAAAAACTATTCTCAGTTAAAATAATTTATTTACCAAAGAACACATCAAGAGAACTTTGCTTAGACTTATCACTTTCAAACAATGAATTAATACCAAACTCTTGAATCTCCAATCTCTGCTCAAGATAATGTGATACAGGATATCTGTTTACAAGGTCCTGAGAAATTTCAAGATATTTGACTACAGATCCCTTAGATACGCTCAATATAAGGTCTCCACCACATTTGCACTTACCTGTAAGAGGCATTCTCCTATATTTAGCACCACATTTAGGGCATCTTACTTTCTGCTTAGAGAAAGCTCTTGAGTTACCCATAATATCAGGCAGGAAGTGAGATGATAAAACTCCTTCCACTACTCCCCTTTGGTCTACAGCCCTTACAAGTTCAGCAACATGGATTTGAGCTTCAACTTTCTCTTTCATAGAGCCTAAACGCTTATACAAACAGACTTTTGGTCCTGCGTGGATGCTTGATGTGTGATGAGAGAACATCAAGTCGTGATATTGCCTATCAGTTCCAAGATGCATTTCTACATTATCAACATATTCCAAAAGCTCTGCAGGCTTTAAAGGCTCTTGAGTACGCTCAAAGAATTCCATTGGGAAACGTTCAAAGATATCCAAGTTGTGAGACTCATCGTCGATTTCCTCAGGGTCTATACGGGTAGATAAAACCAAAGGAGCATCCATACTTCCACCACGAGTGCTTGGCAAGTAAGACTTGGAGAAGTTTATTAAAGCATCAAGAAGCAAGAGAACAGAATCTTCGTCACTGTCACAGTTTCTCCTTTTAGCAGAGTGGAAATAAGGGTGTGCATAACAGCCTAATGCCTTAGTGAATCCTACAATACGACCCAATACTCCCGCAGAAGTGTGGGGAGCAAGACCTGCAATAAGGTGTCCAATCAAGTCATACTTATCATTGACATTATAGAACCTTTCCATTCCATAATACTTTTCCAATAAGTCATCAACGAAATTAGCCACACCTACAAGATAATCACCACAATTGTCAGAAACTACAATATCCTGAACCCTCAATTCAATTATCTGATCATCACTTACAATTTCCTGTCCATAACAGTCGTGAGTATATCCCATTTCAATTAATTTTTCAACAGTAACACCAATTTCCTTTGGAATGAAATGAGTGAGAGGCAAATCAGTAGAGTCATGACGAATGGTTCCTTCCTTAAATGTAAATACCTCATTTTTAGCACGAAGGATACCTTTCTCTAAAGGTTCAGGCAATTTATCTTCAGAAATAAGACCTACTACACCTTTTACTTCATCCACCTTACGCACTCCAATGTTATTTGAAGCCTTTGAAAGCATATTGTTTAGGTTGATGTCTTTAAGACTTGCCTTAGCGATTTCAGTAGGGGAACCGCAATGAGGACATAGGGCCATAAAAGAACTTAATCCGCAATCAGGGTTTGTACATTGTCTTCTTGCAATCTCAACAGATATTTTTCTTTTCTTGGCAGCTTCTGCAACCAAACGTCTATTTCCACCATTGTTTCCAATAGGGAACAATACATGAGGAGCAGGCCTCATTAATCTTTCCTTGGATTTTTCAGGACGCCCTACCCTTGTTCCTATATAGCAAGGTGCCTTATCCTTTATCTCAAAGTCTGCATTCTCGTTGATTATGTCAACGACTTTAGTCTTATAATGCTCTTCATCAAGATATTTGGAGTAATCCACAAGGCCAGATGAATCTAAAGCAATGCTTGAGTCATCAGAATTATTATTTGCTTGTGAGATGTCTCCAACAGTTTTCATTAAAGCATAAGCATAATCCTTTTCAATAATTACTTTGCCGTCGATTAGCTTATGGAAGACTCCCAAGACCTCAAGGATTCTTTTTTGAGGAGACAGATCAAGGACCAAATCATCTCCATTCGGATAATCAACATCAAGATAATCCCGTTTAGTGTTTAGCCATTCATTCAAGTAGACCAAGTCTTCACGGGAAATGTCATTATAATAATAAGTGTATTCTGGATGAAGAGGAACATTGAACTCATAGGACATTTTAAATGCCTCTTCAGCAGTGTAATGCTTTTTCTCTAGGAAATTAAGATTAAATGAATCCCTATCAAAGTTAATGAATCTTGAGGAATCCTCATTTGAAACGAAACATTCATGGCTTAAGTCTATTCCCAATGACACTAAAAAGTCATAAAGCTCGCTGTCATTTGCAAATGATTTGTACTTATCGCTATTCCTTATGCATTCAAGCCACCATTCCTCACACCAGCAGGATCCTAACATAGGCTGGTTGTTTCTTAAGAATTCACCGAATGCAACAAGCATATCTCCTAAAAAGAGAATTTCCACAACTTTGCCTTTAACTTCCCTTGCATCAGCTATGGAATCTAATCTGCGAACCTCACCAGATTTCAGCTTAACTATAGGTCCTTCAATAGAGTCTACAGGAACTACACAGTTACCTTTTCCAGGCCTTTCGATTTTTAATTGGGTTCCAACAGCCAGGAACTCAAGCAATTCCATTGTAGCAGGGTGAACCCCCATAGTTGCAAGGCCAGTGTTACGGGACCTTCCATACCTAAGCCTAAATCCTCCCTTTTCAGAAGGATATCCAAGGACAGGCCTTCCACCAATGATATCGTGAGCATATTTGGAATGTGCAAACAATTCATCCTTATCAATAATATTGTCATCTATTTCTTCGACAATTTCAGAAGATTCATCACTATCCTCTGACTTTTCTTCCTCTTGAGATGAACCAATACCTTTAGCATATTCTGCTAAAAACTCCCAACTGTCAAGATTAAGCTTATTTGCGATTTTTAAAATCTTCTTAGATTTCTGAATTACACCTTCAACCATCGCAAGCAAAGCTCCTCCACGAATATTGTTGGTTTCTACACGAGGCAAGTCTCTGTGAGACACTTCAATTTGGTCTGTAGGCTCACCGCTAACCTCTACAGGAATGCTTTTTGCTGCAAATCTTACCTCTTCAGGAGTTGGAGAGTATTGGAGGTTTGTTACTTCAGACTCATAAAGCTCTACTTCTTCCACATATCTTTCAATCTCATCATCAGTTGGCTTGAATCTGTCAAGTCCAGTAGCTACACGGATCTTATCACCAAGAAGAACAGATAACGCTGCTGCAGTACCTCCTGCACTACGGATAGGTCCTGCAAAATATACAGCCACATATTTGGTACCGTCAGAATTATTCTTAATCTTTACGCCTGAAATACCTTCCAAAGGAGCTGCTACTACTCCTTCTGTGATAATAGCTAGTGCAGTACGAAGACCTTGGTCTGCAAAAGCCTGCTTTTCAGCCTCAAGCTTTGCGCCAGTTTCACTAGATTCCTGAGATGCGATTTCAGCTGCAATTTCAAATGCAACCTCTTCACGAGATATGCCTGTAGCTTCCAGTTCCTTAATACGGCGAGCAATACCTTTAGGACCTACAAGCCCTTCTACACGCTCTGCTAAGTCCTTTGCTACAGGAATTTCTGTTTCAAGCTCTACATCAAAACCTTTGGATCTCGCTTCATTAGCTATCTCATAAAGATGCTGTGTTTCACTTTCCAATCTTTCGAAATAATCCATTCCAAAATCCATTATAATCCCTTTATCAATTAAAAAACTTAATATGCATTAAAATAATTTATTAGCCTTTTTTATTATATCCGGCATTATCTCAGCTTATTTACTTTATAGAAAATTACTAAAATTCAAACTAAAATCTTAGTAAAAAAATTATCAAATATTAAAAAATTTCACTATTATTATATTATAATTGAAATCTTATAATGTTTTTCATGACATTTATAAATGAAAAAATTCACTGTATTTTTTTATGAAAAAATCAATATTTTTTCTTAAAATTCAATTAAAAATCCTATTCAAAAATCTCTAAAAACTGTATATTATAATATTAATCATATATTTAAAAAAGATTATGAGAGCATTTGAAAAATAATATTTTTTAAAAAAATGAACAGATAACTCTAAAATAAAATCTAAGATAAACTAAAAAACAAATTGTAAAATAAACTAAAAATAATTGTAAATAATTTAAAAAAAAATAAAGAATTAGTAAGAATAAAAAAAGAAAAGTAGGAATATAAGCAAATTGCTTATATGGAGTATCTTAAAATGAAACAAAAGATACCGAGAATAACTGTTAAAGCAATAACATATTCTGGAGCTATTTTTGGACCTACACTTTCGTCATCAAAGTATCTTACTAAACCTGCCCCACTCATAGGCATACTGTATTTATCATCTTTTTTTGCCATAATACCACATTAAAATAATTTTAAAATGAATAAAAATTAAGATAAATCATTATTTATCTATAAAATTAAATCATAAAGATTTTTTTGAAATTAAAATATTTATAAATTATAATATTTTCAAGTATTAATATTTCTATACTTTCTTATATTAAAACTTTTAGATTTTTTAATACTAAATTGTTTTAATAAATTGAAACAAAAAATAGGAACAAATAAATAGGCAAATAAATAGGCAAATAAAATAATGAATATTGAACTCATTTTCACTTATTCATCATTTATCAGTTACCATTTACCTTTATCATTTCCTTCATCATCCATCATTCATCATTTACAAATTAACCTAAAAATCCTCCGAAGAATAAAACAAGGCCCGCTGCGATTACAAATGCAATTAACCAAACTGGAATGCTCCATGACATTACTTTAGATCCATCAAGTGGAGGTATTGGCAATAAGTTAAATGCAGCCAAGAAGAAATTAATTCTAGTACCTAAAAGACAAATCAAAGCAATTATATAGCCGGTATTATCAGTTATAGGTCCAAGAGACATTAATATTCCATAAAAGAGCAATCCAAGAACTATATTAACTGCAGGTCCTGCCAAGGAAACAATACCATTTTCCTCTTCAAGCATTCCATTGCTATAAATGTATACTGCCCCAGGAGCTGCAAAGATAAATCCAAAGAAAGAACTTACAAGTGCAATTACAAGTCCTGTAGGCCATAATTGATATTCTGCCCAGTATCCATAATGCATAGCAGAGAATTTATGCCCTAGTTCATGAAATATAAATCCAGCGCCTACTCCAATCATAACGATTGGGAATAGGAAGATTATTTGATTATAATCGCGATTACAATATAGAATAGAGAATCCTAAAGCAATTACAATAAATGATATTATTAAATCTCTTATTTCGTTTCTTGTAAATCTTATCATATTGATACATTACTCTTAAAGTCTTATAAAGTTTATGATTAAAAACACTGCAAATAAATAAAAATATTAAAAAATACTAAAAAGAAAAGAAAAAGAAAATAACATTTAATCCAAAGTTATTTTAATAATTTAATCAATACTCTTAGGCCATTCTTTAAAAATAGCTCTAAATAGAACGATATTTGATATTATAGCCAAAATTATTATTAAAAATATCACGACTTGATTATTATAAATGAAATATTCAATCCCAGATAAGGCCAAGATAAAAGAGATCAAATTATTTAAGAAATGAGCAAATATAGGAACTAATATATTCTTTGATTTGATATAGAGAATAGAAACACAAATTCCAAACAATATAGCTCCAAGAATTCCTCCAAATCCATGGCAGAACCCGAATAGGATAGAACTTATCAAAATAGATAATGTTAAAGCATTTGAACTCAAGAAAGATTTAGACCTTGAATAGGAAAATTCCTGATAAAACCTTCTAAGAAAGACTCCTCTAAAAAGAAGCTCTTCAATTATTGGAGATAAGATAACTACAGTCAAGAAGTATATAAGCAATACATCAAAGTCGAGAGCACTAAAGTCTCCAAAAAGATGTGAATCAAATTGTATCAAGGAAATACCTGATAAATAAGTCAAAATGAAGAAAATAGCTGAAACGAATAAAATATTTGCAATGACTATAAAGCTAATTTGATAGATATTTGACACATCGAATATTGAATCATAATTACGCTTCAATACCTCCCCCAATGAATCTTCATCATCAGACTCGATAAATATTACTTCATTTAATTTATATGCAAAGAAAATAAGCATAATGCCATATAAAAATAACTTAAACAAGAGATTACCCATATAAAAATTAAAAAGCAAAGGAATTAATGTTAAAACCAACATGATCAATAAAAAGAAAGATAAAATCTTAATTATTGACAATTTATCTAAATATTCATTAAAACTTAACATCTAATCCCTCTATTTAATCCATCTATCTAATCTCTCTAATTAAAAAATGATAAAAAAACTAATTAAACATGATAAAAATAATAAAAATAATAAAAAATATAGTTATAATTAAGTATAAAATAAAATTGTTTAACTTTCTATATAAATATAATTATAAAATTTTAAGAGATAGGTAAAATTATGAAAGAAGAATATTTGCCAGAGATATTTGAAGTAAAGTACATAAATAGCTCAACTGGAGCAAAATCAATCCAATTAATTAATACAGAACTGATGATAAACAATCCCAATCCTGAATTGATAAGCATTAAAGATATAGATAGTGAAAAATGGATTGAATTTTGGGATTCTCTAGAAAGAATAGGCATTTGGGATCTTGAAGAAGAATATCAAGGATGCACTCTTGAAGGAGGATTTACTTGGAAAATACATATTCAATACAAATCAAGAGAATTAAATAGCTACGGCGCTAATATAGAACCTAAAATAGTTATTGGA
>ONYG01000001.1 GCA_900321995.1 uncultured Methanobrevibacter sp.
CTTCCGCAATTAGAGCATTTTAATTCAATTTCAATCTTTGTTCCACAATTGACACAAAATTGATCATCTGAACCTATATCATAGCCACATTTAGGGCATTTTAATGAAGCATTAGTGCTGCTATTTAATTTACTTGAGTTATCTCTTGAAATTTGGCTTTGAGGACCTTGTGAACCATTGGTTTTATTTGAATCCATGTACTCTTCCTTAGCCTTTGGAGTTTCCGGCATTATAGGCTTGCTATAAAAATCTGTGGTATTCAATATTTCCTTTTCAGATTCTACCATAACTGCAATTCTCTTTTCATCAGATGGGTGTGTTGAGAAGAAATCAAAACTGCTGGCCTTATCTCCAGCAAATTCTCTCCAGAATTTAGGAACTTCACGAATGTCATAGCCTGCAAGGTGGCAAATGAACATCCCTAACTTATCCGCTTCAAATTCCTGATCACGTCCCCATGGCTGCATCAAAAAGTATTGTGAACCCATATTGACTATATTTGTAGCTGCTCTTGCAAGATTTCCAAGACCGCCTAATCCTACAAGGTCAAGTGCAAAGCTGCCTATCCAAGCGGCAGTTGCAACACCATCTTTTGTGCTTTGAGCGCTTGCTCTTGTTCTACCATGATCAAGCAATGCATGAGCCATCTCGTGAGCTAAGATAAATGCAAGTCTCTCTTCAGTGTTAGCTATTGAAAATATGCCTGAATAAACCATGATCTTTCCTCCAGGCATGCAGCATGCATTAACGCTATTGTTTGCAATCAAATGAACATCCCATTCATAATAGCCCTCAACATAATCATATCTTCCTATCTTCATTAGGAACTCGTTTACAGTGTTTATTAGCTTAACTGCAACTTGAATGATTGCTTGTCCTTCAGGAGTGTTGTCTAATAATTGGGAGCGTTGTATCTCTTGGTAATAGCCTTGAAAGCATCCTTGCAAAAACTTGTCATCATCAACAGAATCATAATGTTCCTTTCCAGTAAATGGATTTAGTGGGCTTCTATCATCCTTCCTCATCATATCACCAATAATTAAAAAGAGTTATATATAGTTTATATTTAAATGTATTTAAAGTTTAAAATTATAATCAAAAAAATAAACAAAATCCAGAAAAAATAAGTAAAAACTAAAACTTAATAATAAAAAAAGTGATTAATCAGAGAATTCTATGGAATGGATATCAACTATATTAACTTCCAAATTCTTATCATAAATCATAAATTTTCCATTCTTGAATTCAAAGCGATGGTCTTTCTTTAATAAAAATGACCGCCCATCAACTAGATTAATATAAACATAGGCAAAATTATCAACCAATTCCTCAACTGACTTTTGATTATGCTCTTCAATCATTCTTAAGTCATCTTCTTCACTAATAAAAATCACCTATATTCTAAATTATTAAAAATAGCATAAGTTTGAATTTGATAAACAGTTTAAAAAAAAAAAGATTAAAAAAATTGACTTTAGAGCCAATTAATTATAATTTTTTGGGCATATGTCGCCAATTATTGATAAAAATTTTGGTCAAGGTTTTTTGACCCCCGGCCAAAAAAGCTTGAGAGTTAATCCTTAATCATTTGAGCAACTTTCTTACCAATTTCATAACATTCTTCAAGGTCTTCTTCAGAAGGTTTGAAATCAAGCTCCTTTTGCTCAACCACTTCAAATCCAGCGTCTTCAAGGTTTGCTGCCAATACTCTTGCAGAACCTCCAGCCCAACCTTTAGAACCGAATACAACAGCCTTCTTGGTTTCAATGTTTCCAAAGCTAAGGCATTTTAAGTAATACATTACATCTCCAATTCCAGGGAAGGGATTATTCATCATGGTAGGAGCACCGACAAAGATTGCTTTAGAGTCAAGAACATCAGTCACTGCATCACTCTTATCGTCATCATGCATGAAGTACATCTTGACTTCAACGCCTTCAGACATTACACCTTCAGCCATAGCGTGAGCCATTCTTTGGGTTGAATGGTGCATTGTGTCATAAATGAAAGTGATCTTGTTTCCTTCATAGCTTCCAGTAGACCATTTTGTGTATAAGTCAAGAATGAAGCTAGGGTTAGTGAATATTTGACCGTGACATGGAGCAATCATCTTTAAAATGTCAACAAGACCTAAGCTTGCAAGCTCATCAATCTTTCTTCCAACCATTGGAGAAGCAAGAGTGATTAGGTTAGCATAGTATTTTCTTGCAGCTTCAGTCAAGATAACTGGGTCCACATCAGTGTCTAATCTTTCAGACAAACAGATATGTTGACCGAATGCATCGTTAGAGAATAAGATACCATCTTCCATTAACATGGTAAACATGCTGTCAGGCCAGTGAAGCATTGGAGCGTTTACAAACTGGAAGGTTTTTCCACCAATGTCAAGGGAATCTCCTGTCTTTACAGTGTTGAATTCAAAGTCAGCAAGTTCAGGCAAGTGATTCTTAAGACCTGGCTCTGCTTTTTTGGAACAGTAGACTTCAACATCTGGGAATTTTGCAACAACTTCACCAAGGGAACCGCTGTGGTCGTTTTCTATATGGTTTTGAATAACCACATCAATCTTGAATTCTCTTCCCTCTTTTTCAAAAGCATCTTTAATTCTTCCCCAGAACTGTTCGGATTTTCCAGGATAGACATTATCAATCAAAGCTACTTTATCTTCACCAAATACTAAATAACAGTTGTAGGTAGTTCCGTTTAAGGTGTATCCATGATAATCACGAATATCCCAATCTAAGACACCTACCCAATAAACATCATCAACAATTTTATATGCGTCAGCTTTCATAATATCACAATTCATAAGTTTTTTTTAGTTTAAAAGAAATATTAAATTAGTGACTTATTTGCGTTAAGTAATTGAGGATAATTTAATAAGTCATTTTAATATAATTAATAATATCAATTTATAAATATATATAAGTTTTGTTCTAATATATTAAAACGATATTGAAAATCTTCAAATTCACAAAAATATGGGGATAAAATGGATTCAAAATACTATAAGAATTTAGTATATCATGAAATGGGAAATGAAAATGAGAAAATTATCCTATTTTTACATTCTAAAATAGTGTCCAAATGGATTTGGACAAAGCAAATGAAAGGATATGATAAATACTTCAAAGACTACCACTGCATTTTCGTAGACTTGCCCCATCATGGAGAAAGCCAGTCTGATGGAAAGTTTTCAATAAATGAGTCTTCAGACATAATAATTGATTTTTTAGAAGATTTGCTAAAAAATAAGGAAAATGAAAACAAAATAAGATTATCAAAACCTGTAAATATTGTAGCTTTAGGCATTGGCGCTTCAATAGCTATAGAAATACTTAATAAAAAGCCAGAATTAGTAAATCATTTAATATTATCAGGACTTGAGATAGCCGATAGAAAAGAAAGCAAAGAAAGTTCAATAATCAATATAATTGGAAAGACAAAGGCAGAGTACCTAAATGAAAAGCCAGACAGTTTCATTACTAAAGCTTACTTAAGATACTTTGGAATCAAGAAGGATTATTATGATTTTATGGAAAATGATCTTGATATGAGAATACAAAAAGAAAAGGAAATTGCCTTTGAATCATTAAATTACACAATTTCAAATAATCTAAACAATAATATATTAGACAAAAAAGAGATATTGTTGGCTTATGGAAATAAGGAAGACTTAAGCTGTACTTATTCTGCAATAAAACTTAAAAATATCTTTAAAAATGCAAGGCTTATTGAAATCAATAAGGGAAATCATCTATGGAACCTGATTGACTGGGAATTGTTCAATAGGACTATAATTGATTTCATTGAAAATAATCATATCATCAATGATGAAAAAATAAAAATTATAGAATAAGTTTTTCATCATAATTTTTAAAACTCTTTTTTATATAAATGCTTTATAAAAACCAAACTTGCTTAAAAAACTATTTTTTAGAAAAATACTTTATAAAAACTAAACTTACTTAACTAACATATTGTCAATTAGAAAATTAATAAATTTTATTTTAAAAAATCTAAAATAAAGTTGAATAAGGCAGTAATAAGCAAAATAAAAACTGTAAAGTTTATTAATAAGAAAATAAAAAGAATTAATTAGTTATAGATAATTTTATTTATAACGAGATAGTTTTTAAATAATTTTAATAAAAGGGAAAAAATGAAAATAGGAGTTATCGGTTACGGAAATATGGGTTCCATGATAGTGAATAACATATTAAAAATGAATTTGCTGCTAGCTGATGAGGAACTTATAGTTTCTAACAGAAATATTGATAAAATAAAGCATTTAATTGAAGAGTATCCGGACGGAAAAGTTCAGATTACTGACAATAACACTGAAGTGGCTAGCAAATGCGAAAAAATCATAATTTCCGTAACAACTCCTAATTTCAAAGAATTGATTGAAGAGATTTTGCCTTTTATTAATGAAAAAACCCATATCATCTACACTTGTGCAGGAATTGATTTTTCAAAGATAAAACCTTATTTTAATGGCAAATTGACTTTAGTCATTCCAACAATAGCATCAACTGTAACTTCCAACAACACTATTGCATCAATTGCAAGAAGGAAAGGAGTGACTCTCATTAAGCATAATGAAAAGGTAGACCTTCAAGACAGTCTATTTATTGAAGACCTCTTTAACGAGTTCAGTTATGTCAAAACATTAAAGGAAAATAGCTTCTACTTTGAAGAGGGTACAGAAGATCTAAAGTCAGAAAATCCTGAATTGGAAATGAGTACAATACTTACAAGCTGTGGACCAGCATTCATTGCAATAATGATTGAAAAATTCGCTGAAATGGCAAGCAATAATGCAAACATGACAAAGGAAGATGCTGAAGACATGATTGTAAAAACCGTCCTTGGTACAGCCATTCTAAAAGAAGACCAAAACTTGTCAAATTGGGAATTGATTGATAAGGTTGCAACAAAAGGTGGAATCACTGAAGAAGGCGTTGACTTATTAGATAAACGATTAAACAATTTATATAAAAAACTATTTGAAAGTCTCTTATCCAAATATGAAGAATATGATAATTAAATAATCATAATACTATTATTTTTAACTATTTTTAACTATTAGATTATCTTATCTAAAAATTATAAACATCCAAATTATTATTTAAACTCTTTTTATCCATTTAATATTAAAAAAAAGATTCTAAAACTATTATTAAATAAACTAAAAAAAGATTCTAAAACTATTATTAAATTAAACTAAAAAAACTTAAAAATATAAAAAAATAGTGGAAACTATTTGAAAATAGTTAAAAAAAATTAATTTATATCGTTTTTAAAAAAAAAATAATGAAAAAGATTTAATTGAATAAATCAGTTTCATTTAATTTCTCTTCAAACCAATGTGCCCTTTTATCTGC
>ONYG01000185.1 GCA_900321995.1 uncultured Methanobrevibacter sp.
AGCTATTAATGGATTTGGAACTATTGGTAAAAGAGTGGCTGATGC
The DNA here is from genome assembly GCA_900321995.1 of uncultured Methanobrevibacter sp. Lineage (GTDB taxonomy): Archaea > Methanobacteriota > Methanobacteria > Methanobacteriales > Methanobacteriaceae > Methanobrevibacter. The sequence goes on from ONYG01000185.1 coordinate 46, forward strand.
TGTAGCTGCTCAAGATGATATGAAAGTTATTGGTGTAAGTAAAACCAGACCAAACTTTGAAGCAAGAACTGCTGTTGAAGAAAAAGGATATCCTTTATACATTGGAATTCCTGAAAGGGAACACTTATTTAAAGAAGCAGGAATTGAGATTGCAGGTACTGTTGAAGATATGGTGCAAGAAGCAGATATCGTTGTAGACTGTACTCCTGGAAATATTGGACCTCAAAACCTTGAAATGTATAAGAAAGCTGGTGTAAAAGCGATTTACCAAGGTGGAGAAGACCATGAATTAACTGGATTATCATTTAACTCATTCTCTAACTATGATGACTCATATGGTGCAGATTATGCAAGAGTTGTATCCTGTAACACTACTGGTTTAACCCGTACCTTACATACTCTCAATCCATTAGTTGACATTAAGAAAGTTCGTGCAGTAATGGTAAGAAGAGGATCTGACCCATCTGAAGTCAAAAAAGGTCCTATTAACGCAATTGTACCTAACCCTCCAAAAGTGCCTTCTCACCACGGTCCTGATGTAAAAACCGTTATGAAAGGCATTGATGTTACTACAATGGCTTTGCTTGTTCCTACCACTTTGATGCACCAACACAACCTAATGGTTGAAATCAATAATGAAGTAACTAATGATGAAGTTATTGATGTTTTAGAAAAACGTTCCAGAGTAATGGTTGTTGAAGCTGCAGCAGGATTAGGTTCCACTGCAGAACTTATGGAATATGCTAAGGATTTAGGAAGAAGCAGAAATGACTTGTATGAGATTCCAGTATGGAAAGAATCCATTAATGTAGTAGGCAATGAATTATTCTATATGCAAGCGGTACACCAAGAATCTGATGTTGTTCCTGAAAACGTAGATGCTATTCGTGCAATGCTTGAAATGGAATCTGATAATGAAAAATCCATTGCAAAAACCAATAAAGCGATGGGTATTTTATAATTGAATAGATAATTCTTTAATTTATCTATTTTTTCTTTTTTTTATTTTATTTATTTTATTTTTAAGATTTTTTTAAATATATTTTTTAAATTTTTTTAATCGCTTATATGATGTTTTCAAATTTTCAGAGTGTTAATTTTAATTAATTTGATATCCGTGATTAAGTATTTATATCAATTATTAATCATTCTAAATATTTATATATGATTTTATAGTGAGATTATGAAAGATAAGGTTATTTTTGGTCCAGCAGGTAAACCAATTGATTTTAAAGGAAAGGCTATTGATTCTCCAGAGTTTTTAGGCCCTAAAGGATTATATGCATTTGAATATCAATCAACTTATGGGGTAAAAATAGGAGAATCCTCAGCACTTAAGCTTAGAGAGTCTGCAGAGAGAAATGGGGTATTAATGTCTATGCATTGCCCTTATTATGTAAATGTTTGCTCCAAAGAGGAAGAAAAGATCGATGCTACAATAGAGAGACTAGTTCAATCTGCACAAGTGGGAGAATTTATGGGTGCTTATAGGCTTGTTTTCCATCCAGGATTCTATTCTGGCAGAAAACCGGAAGTCTGTATGGATTTGGCAAAGGAAACATACACTAAGCTTCTTTTAAGATGTGAAGAGGAAGGAATAGAAGACTTTACATTTGCTCCTGAAACCACAGGAAAACGTTCTCAATTAGGTAATATTGATGAGATAATTGAAATGTGCGCTAGTTTTGATCATTTTGAACCTACAATCGATTTTGCACATGTTCATGCAAGGGGAAGAGGCATTTTAAATAAGAAAGAAGATTATAATTGTATTTTTTCAAAACTTGAGGATAATTTGGATATTGAAAGGCTTCACTGTCACTTCACTACAATCGAATACACGGATAAGGGTGAGAAGAAACATCATACTCTTGCCGAAGACGATGAGTATGGCCCTTACATTAAGGATCTTTTATTGAATCTAATTGAAAACGATTGGAAAGCGACAATAATTTGTGAAACTCCTTTGATTGATCAGGACGCCTTAAGAATGAAAGAGCTTTATGATAGCTTAATTTAATAATTAGAAAAATCAACAAATAACTGGATTTGCCCATAAAAATAATTAGTTTATTTAAGTTTGTTTAGTTTTTAGATGAAATAATGATAAGTTTTAAATAAGTTTAAGAATAAAATAATTATCCTAATATGCATA
>ONYG01000188.1 GCA_900321995.1 uncultured Methanobrevibacter sp.
AATGGTATTTTGTTTATTGGAATTTTTAATTTTTAGAAATTTTAAATGGTATTTTGTTTATTGGAATTTTTAATTTTTAGAAATTTTTAAAAACATTTAGTTTAGAGCATTCAAATCTTATAAAACTTATAAAATCAATTAAATTATACACATACACATTAAAACTTTATTAAGACTTTATTTTAAATCAAGATGATTTCTATGGATGGCGACTTTTTTCAATTATTGCGAAGGGTTCAAAAGGAGGAACGTAATAAGTCTAGCTTAGCAAGGGTTGATAATGACTTTTACAAAAAACTCTATTCTTATATTAGGGCTTTAGAGCGTTCCGTATCTAGTAATCCTTTTGATACCAGGCAATCTAATCTATTAAGTAATGCTCAAAGGATTGCAACTGCAATTTGTGAGCAAAGGGAATCAAAAATAAGTCAGGCAGCCATTAACAATATTTATAGATCTTTCCATCTATTCAAAAAAGATAATCCTCAATTTGATTTGCTTGATACAACTCCATTAAATCTTACACCTGAAGAGGAAACTTTATATTTCTCTTTGATGGATGCCCTTAAAACCCATAGGTATAATATCTCCTTAGACAAGTTTGGTGAAGATAAAACTAATTCTGGAGGTCATTTAGGTGATGAAGAAAATTATGAGGATGAGGATGATTCCAACCAATATGGTGATGAAATATTAGAAAGTCGTGTAAATCCGGGTGTTGTCTCAGAAGAGGAATTCTTTGGCGAAGCGGATAATTCTCCTAAATCTGCTCTTTCTAACGAATCAGAAATATCTGCAGAGCCCGCTGTTTCCAGTGAATCAGAAATGTCTGAATCCAGTGTTTCTAATGGATCCGATGTAATGGATGGATTTAGTGGGGAAGTCATTTCTCAAGAAGATAATGAGTCTGATGAGGTTTTAGATAGATTAAATCAAATTAAAAATGCCACTGTAATTGAAGATGAAGTGTATGAGCCTATTGAAAAGCAGATAAATAATCAGGCTAAAGTTGTTCCAAAGGTTCCTTTGGAAAATAATCTTAATATTGGTGATGAAAAGTTAGAAGATGAAAGCAAGGATTCTGCATCAGACTCTGTTGATAGTCCAAATAAACATAGTGCTGATTCAGATTATTCTGCTCAGGATTCAGTTAATTCTCCTTCTGCTCAAGAATCAATTAAGCCCTTTTCAGACTCAAGCAAGCCTAGATCTAAACCTATGCATGATAAGCCTAGAAGAAGCTCATCAACTTTAGATTTTGATAGCATTTTTGCAAATCCTGATAGCCAATTTGCTGATATAGATACTATGGCCCATGATTATGAGGCTGATTTTGCAAATATTGAATCCAATTCTGGTTTTGCTCAACCTAATGAAGCAGATTTAATGTTTTCAACAAAACCAAGGCCTAAAAAAGAGTCTCCTATTAAGGCTCCTAAAAAAGATTTGGATTTAGGAAAAGTTGAGCCTTCCCAAGTAGGTTCTGATATTGACCAAAATGATTCCAAACCAAAAGCAGATTCATCAAAATCCATCAAGTCCATTGCTAAAAAAGAAGAGATTGAAAATACTGCTGTAGTCATTCTTAATGATATGGAATCAATTGTTGGTGTGGATGAAAAGGTTTATGGTCCTTTTTCAGCAAACGATGTGGTTATTCTTCCAAATATAACTGCCCAAATACTTGTTGATAATAATAAAGCAGGATTAATAGATCTTTAGAATAAAATTTAGCTATTTTATTCACTTATATTTATTTTCTATGATTTGACTATTGTCTTCTATTAATTTATTATTTCATGAGTTTTCTCTGTATTAATTATTTTTTCAGGACTTCTATTAATTTATTATTTCATGAGTTTTCTCTGTATTAATTATTTTTTCAGGACTTCTATTAATTTGTTATTTCATGAGTTGTCTCTGTATTAATTATTTTTTCATGATTATTAAAAATCATGCTATTTTTCCAAACATTTAAATATAGTTATTAAACATATATAATTAATGTATCTATAATAATGATATTTTCTTATTTTAAAATATTTTTAATGATAGATTTCAAGATTTTATAATCTTTTTTTAATTAGTTTAACGAAAGCTAATAACTCTATGAAAGATTTAAGATATTTGATGAAGAATAATAAATAAGAAAATAATAGATGCTCTCATGCTTTTGGGATACTGAAAAATGTTCTTAAAGGTTTGTAGGATTATCCTCATGCAGCCTGGAAACCTAAACAGTTCCATGTGGTATGTTGTAATTATATATTATAAAAATCCGATTGGATTATCAAAAATGGTGATATTTATGAAGATGCCAAAAGAAAAAAGAACTTACTGTCCACATTGTAAAAGACATACTATTCACGAAGTACACACTTCCAAAAAACGAAAAGCTAGTGAATTAAAATGGGGACAAAGACAATTCAGAAGAGTTACTGCAGGGTACAGAGGTTACCCAAGACCATTACCAGGTGGTAACAAGCCGGTTAAAAAATTAGATTTAAGATATAAATGTAAAGAATGTGGAAAATCCCACATCAGAAAATCTTTCAGAGTAGGAAAACCTGAATTTGTATCTAACTAAGGTGATTTGTATGGCTAGTAATGGTAGAGGAAACTTTTTAAGAGTTAAATGTTTAGATTGTGACAATGAACAAATCATTTTCGATCGTGCAGCTTCTGATGTAAAATGTATTATCTGCGGTAAAACCATCGTTAAATCCCGTGGAGGAAAAGCTAAAATCATGGCTCACATCGATGAAGTTTTAGATTAAGCTTTAGAGTTATTTTTAATTAATCCTTAAAAATCAAGTTTAACATTCAAGATACGCTTTTAATTGTTGATTGGTTTAATATCAAGAATATGTTTCTTTGTTTATTTTGAATGATTAATTCTTGCTTTTTATTTTGATTAATTATTATGTGATTTTAATTAAATTAAGACTTCTCAAGTCTTAACTATTTTTATATTTCGGTGTTTTAATTGGTAAGAAAAAGTCAAGAATGGCCAAATGAAGGGGAACTTATTGTAGGAACCGTTTACAAAGTTCTTAACTATGGTGCATTCGCTAATTTAGAAGAATACGCAGGTAAAGAAGCTTTTATTCATATTTCTGAAGTTTCTTCTGGTTGGGTTAAAAATATCCGAGATCATGTAAGAGAAAATCAAAAGATTGTAGCTCGTGTTTTAAGAGTAAATCCTAAAAAAGGTCATGTTGACGCTTCCTTAAAAAGAATCAGGGAAGACCAAAGAACCAAAAAGATTCAACAATGGAAAATTGAACAAAAGGCTGAAAAATTCTTAGAATTAGTTGCTAAATCTTTAGATAAAGACTTAGATACTGCTTATGAAGAAGTAGGTTATGAACTTATGGACATCTTTGGAGATGTCTATGGTGCATTTGAAAGCGCTGCTGAAGAAGGAGCAGAAACTCTTACTGAAGAAGGCATTAGTCAAGAATGGGCTGATGCAATTACTGAAGTAGCTGTTAAAAATATTCAACCTCCTGAAGTTCACATTACAGGATATGTTGATATTGAAAATTATGCTCCAAACGGAGTGGAAATTATTAAAGAAGCTCTTTTAGCAGCTGAAGATGAAAATATAGAGGTTCAATGTGTTGGAGCTCCTCGTTACAGAATCACTGTAACCTCCACTGACTATAAGATTGCTGAAACTCAATTGAAGGAAGCAGCTCTTAAGGCTGTTGAAATCGTTGAGGATGCTGGTGGAAAAGGAGAATTCTTACGTGAAATTGATAATTAATTGTGAATCAGATGAAAATGAAAATGAAAAAGTGTCCTGTTTGCAATATTTACACACTTAAAGCTCAATGTCCTAATTGTGGTGGTGAATTGAAGGTGATTTACCCTCCTAAATTTTCTGTTGAGGACAAGTATGGTAAATATAGAAGACAATTAAAAAAAGAGATGCTTGGTAAAGAATAATAAATTGATAAAGTAAATTGCTTATTCTAGTTATTAGCTTAATTAAAATAATTATTTTATCAAGATGATTATTCTTATTTTTATTTTTTCTTATTTTTTCTATTTTTAATTTTTATTTTAATATTTAATTTCGAATCGTAATTTTATATTATCATGATTATTATATTGCAATATTATCAAGAATTAGTATTTATACAATCATAAAAATAATTCGTAAAGATTAGTATTTATACAATCATTATACAATTCATAAAATTATTAGGAGTGATTTTATGAGAACAACCCAATTTAAAGTATTAGAAGAAGTAAAATTAAACAATCCAATATTTATTGAAGCGCTTCCTGGAGTTGGTCATGTAGGAAAATTAGCTATTGACCATGTAATTGATGAATTAGACGCTACTAAATTTGTAGAGATTTATTCTCCATACTTCCCGCCTCAAGTCCTTGTTGGTGAAGGTGGAATCGTAGAGGATATGAAGAATGAGCTATACTATTTGAAAGCTGCAGGCGAAGATGAAAGAGACTTTATTTTCCTTGTTGGAAACTGTCAAGGTTTATCTCCTGAAGGTCAATACGAACTCTGTGGATCTGTACTTGATTTTGTAGAATCTCTTGGAGCAAAAGAATTATATACTTTAGGCGGATTAGCTACTGGTCAACCTTTAGAAGGTGTTGAAAACAGAGTCCTTGGTGCAGCTACTGATGAAGAACGTATAGAAATGCTTAAGGAAGCAGATATTGAAATCAGATCTGCTGATGGTGGCATTGTAGGTGCTTCTGGATTATTCTTAGGATTAGGTAGGCTCAGAGGTATGAAAGGATCTTGCTTAATGGGTAAGACTCCAGGTTATTTCATTGATGCTGAAGCTGCTGAAGCTATACTTGCAAAATTAGCTGTCCTTATAAAGCTTGAAGTCAGCACTGATGAATTAGAAGAAAAAGCTAATGAAATCCGTGAAATGATTAATAAAGCTCAACAAATGGAACAAGAAATGATTAATAGGGCTATGGGTCAACAACAAGCACAAGCTCAAGATGACCTTAGGTATATTGGTTAATTTCTTTAATTCTTTTATTTTTAATGCATTTTGCTATTATTTTTACTTATTTTACTTTTTTCTTTTTTTTAATTTTTCTATTTTTACTTTTTTTATTCATATTTTTATTTATTTCATTCATATTTTTACTTTGATATTTTGAGCATGTTTTTATTCTCATTCCTTTAGTTTTTATTTTATCGAACATTTTTTTAAATAATTTTTTATACTTTTAAAATCAAATATAATAAAGTACTATTATTAAAAGAAATTTAATTTAAAGATAATTTTTATAAAATGGAAAATAATTTTTCTCATTATTGATTTTAAATATTTAGGATGATATTATGCTTCAAATTGCAGTTACAGGAAAACCAAATGTAGGAAAGTCTTCATTTTTTAATTCAGCAACTGCATCTCAAGTGGAAATGGCAAACTATCCATTTACAACAATAGATGCAAATAAGGCTGTAGGTCATGTTATTAGCGAATGTCCTTGTAAGGAATTGAACGTCACTTGCAATCCGAACAACTCTCAATGTATCGACGGTACAAGATTAATTCCAATAGAACTAATCGATGTTGCAGGTCTTGTTCCAGGGGCTCATGAAGGTAAAGGTTTAGGAAACAAGTTTTTAGATGACTTGATGCAAGCAAAAGTCTTCATTCATGTAATTGATGCTTCTGGAGGAACTGATGCTGAAGGAAATCCTGTAGACATTGGAAGCCATGACCCATTGGACGATATTGAATTCCTAGAGCATGAGATTGTCATGTGGATGTATGGAATCGTTAGCAAAAACTGGGTAAGACTTATCCGTAAGGTTGAAGCTGAACATTTGGACTTTTCAAAAGTCATTTTCGATCAGCTATCTGGTACAGGAATTCTAATTGAAGATGTAATCGAAGCATTAAGAACTGTTAATCCTAATTATGGCAAATGGGAAGATGAGGACTTAATTGAATTTGTCCGCAATCTTTTAAATATTGCAAAGCCAAGCATAGTCATTGCAAATAAGGCAGACTTGCCTGGAGCAAGAGAGAATATTGAAAGAATGAAAGAGAAATATCCTCGTGTCATTGCAACATCTGCAGAATCTGAACTTGCACTTGTCAATGCAGCAAGGGCAGGACTCATATCCTATGTTTCTGGAGATTCAAGTTTTGAAATCTTAGAAAAGGATAAGCTTAATGCAAACCAAATCAAGGCTTTAGAATATATTCAAACTAATATCCTTGATGTTTATGGCAGCACTGGTATTCAAGAAGCTCTTAACACTGCAGTGTTTGACCTTTTAGACATGATAGTTGTTTATCCTGTAGGAGATGAGCATAAGTTTACAGACCAAAAAGGAAATGTATTGCCAGATGCTTTCTTGGTTCCAAATGGTTCCACTCCTCGTGAATTTGCATATATCATTCACACAGATATTGGTGATAAGTTTATGCATGCAGTTGATGCAAGAAAGAATATGAGAATAGCAAGCGATTATGAAATCCAAGACAGGGATATTATTAAGATTGTAACTCGTTAATCCTATGAGATATTTTTGGTTTATTGACATTAATTAATTATAATTTTAAATTGAGATATTTCTTTGGTTTATTGACTTATTAATTTGATTTAAATATAATATTTAATATTTTTTAATTTTTAGGTGTTTATTATGATGCATCCACGTCCAAGTCCAATAGCAGCTTCTTTATACACTTTAAGAGATTTAAATGCAGATGTTATCATCATGCATGGTCCTCATGGATGTTGCTTTAGAACAGGAAGGCTCCTTGAAAGTGATGGGGTCCGTGTAGTGACTACTGCTATGGCGGAAAACGACTTTATATTGGGAGCTGGTGAAAAGCTTGAAGAAACATTGCAAGAGGCTTATGATACTTTTAATCCAAAGCTGATAGGTATTGTAGGAACCTGTGCAAGTATGATTATAGGAGAAGACTTAAAGGAACCTATTGAAAATTTAGGTCTTGATGCAGTTGTTCTTCCAGTTGAGTCTCATGGAGGCTTCGGTGAGGGAGATAATACTGAAGGAGCAATTGCAGTGCTAAATGCAGCTGTAGAATATGGTCTCATTCCACAGGAAGAGGCAGATCGTCAAAATGAAATGCTACGCCTTGCAACAGAAGTCGAAAAGACTCGTGGAATGGCTCAAGGTAAATACATAAAGCCTAATTTTGGAGACAATAAGGAAAAGGTTGCTAAGATAATTGTTGAAGCGATAAAAGAAAAGAAGAATATCGCTTTTGTTCTTAATGCTAAAAAGGAAACTTCATATCTATTTGCAGACATTCTAAACTGTGACTTCTCCCCACTAGTTGATGGTGCAGAGTCAAATGCAGATATTGATAATCTTCATTTCATAGCAAACCTAGATGAAAATATCGGCCTTCCAAGAATCAGACAGCATGCAACAAACATTACAAATGAGCTTAAAGAGACTGGAATAGAGATTGAATGCATCACTGGAGGTCTTGATGAGTATCCAGTCACTCCAAGAAAGGCAGAAGAATATCTTAAGGAAATTGATCCAGACCTTGTAATTGTGGCAGGAGTTCCTCATGCATTGTATGTTGAAGAGCTTGACTGTGAGACCATTGCAGTGACAGATGGTCCAAGACTTGTTCAGCCTTTAAGGGAATTAGGATATTCTCATGTGATAGCTGAATTAGATGCTCATTCTAAGACATTAGGTATAGATAGCATAGTTGATTCAGACTTTGGTATGATGATTCGTTCAGTAATTGAATGGGAGCTTGAATAAAATTAAGGTTTGCTTAGATAAGTATTATTTTAATCAATGTTTATTTTAATTTAAATTATATTTTATTTTGAATTAAAAATAGTTAATTATCATATGTAGAAACAGTAGATTATTAAGGATTATAGAAAGAATTTTTATTTTAAGATTAAATAGTTTTATTTTAAAATTAAATAGTTTTATTTTAAGATTAAAAGATTTTTATTATTAGATAGGTATTTTTATGATTACAATTATTGACTATAAAAGCGGAAATCTCAGAAGCATTTCAAACAGCTTTAAGAAGATAGGATCTGAAGCCATTATAACCAGCAATCCTGAGGATATTGCAAATGCAAAACATCTTGTCCTTCCAGGAGTAGGTGCATTTGGAACAGCTATGGAAAATATTGAGCCTTATAAGGATGTCATTTTTGAGCATATTGATGAAGGAAAGCCATTTTTAGGAATTTGCTTAGGTCTTCAAGTTCTATTGTCTTCAAGTGATGAGACTCCTGGAGTTAAAGGCCTTGATATATTTAAAGGACGTGTAGAAAAGATACCTGAAGGACGAAAGATACCTCATATGGGTTGGAATCAGTTAAAAATAGTTAAGGACTGTCCTATTTTAGATGGTGTGGATGGTAAGGATTTCTATTTTGTACACTCATATCATGCAGTATTGGATGATATAGATAATTTGTCTGCAACAACTGATTATGGAATTGAATTGACTGCAGCAGTATCTTCTGGTAATGTATTTGCTACTCAGTTCCACCCTGAAAAAAGTGGAGTTCCAGGTTTAAAAATACTTAAAAACTTTGTTAACTTAGAGTTTTAGGTGTTATTTTCTTTAAATTTATTTCTTAAATAGATTTTTAATTACTTTTTTTATTTTTTTAAATTATTATTCAATTTTATTATTTAATCTATTTTTTCTATTTTATTCTATTTTTTTATCATATTTTTTATCATATTTTTTTTTTATTCTATGATATAATTTTATCTTATTTTTTCATTTTTTATATAAAATGTAAACCTTTATAAGTAACGGTGTATTATATATTAATGTGTCTGGTATAAATTTTTAGGACAAAAAATATTTAAAAAAATTATAAAATTATAATAAATATATTTGTCCTAAAATTTAAGGATACATTTATATACTATAAAAAACATAGTATAGTATGAAGTTGAAGAACTTCCTATTTTTAAAAAATATGTAAATGGGGTTTAGATATTTATGAAAAAAATTGAAAATATTTGTGAAGAAAATATAAATGAATTGGCAGTAGTTTCTGATAAGAAAGAATCTAAAACTTTAGACATTGTTTTTGTACTTGATAAGTCTGGATCAATGACTGGTAGTGAAAGAAGTGTCATCAACGGTTTTAATGCTTTTGTTGAAAAGGAAAGCTGCAAAGATAGGGATAGTCGCGTAACAACTGTTGTATTTGACCATGATTACAAAAAGTTATATTCTAGAAAAGATATTAAGGATGTTGAAATCTTAACTGATAAGGATTACAATCCATCAGGTTGCACCGCTTTATATGATGCAATAGGCTTTACCATTCAAGATCTTATGAATGAAGTCAATGATGTATTATTCATTATAATTACTGATGGCTATGAAAATTCCTCTAGACGATTCGATAAAGAACATATTAACAGTCTTATTGATGAATTAGATTGGGATTTCGTTTTTGTTGGTGCTGAAATCGACAGTTATTCTGAAGCTTCTAATATTGGAATTAAACAGTCTCATACTGCAAATTTTTCTAAATCTGAAGAGTCTTTCAATCAGCTATTTGAGGCTTGTTATGAAATGTCTGATTGTCTCCATAAGAATAAGAGCATTGATAATCTTGATTGGAAGAAAGATATTGAAGGTAATTAATTAATATTATTAAAAAGTTCTTTTAAAAAAAGTTTTATGGATTATTTCATTAAAAATAGTAAAGGGGGTAGAAATAATCCTTATATGGGGGATGAATATTTACTTATTCATTTACCCAATTTTTAACTTTATCTTTAGCTCCGTCTACGAAACTGCCTTGGATGGATAATCCTTTTTTGAGTTCAGCTCCAGAACAGATCTTTTTGATGTCGGTTTCACTTCTGCCAAATCCACTGCCTTCGTGAGTGACAAATGGTTTGATTATTTTGCCTTCAAAGTCTAACTTTTCTAGTTGGGTCCATACTGGCATAGGCATAGTTCCCCACCAGTTAGGAAAACCAAGGTAGATTGTATCGTATTCGCTAATGTCTTCAATGTATTCTTTTAATTCAGGTCTTTCATTGTTGTTTAACTCTTCTTGAGCCACTTCGATACATTTCATATAATCTTCTGGGTATTCGTTTAAAGGTTCCATTTTAAACATGTCTGCATCGGTAAACTCTTTGATGTAGTTTGCGATTACTTCAGTGTTTCCTATGTCGATATGTTTTAATCCAGCGTTGCTGTAGTTTTCTCCAGCTCTGGAGTAGTATAAGATTAAATCTTTTGCCATAGTTTCATCTCATTGATTTTTTATTAAATTATTAATTATTATTCTTTTTTATTTTTATAGTTTTTAAACTTTATTTAAATATTTAAATTATTTTTTTTATTTTTTAGTTAAATTTTAATATTTGAAAATTAAATGACAAACTTTATTTATTACGAAAAACAACTATAATTAAATTATTTTATTAAGTTAAAACTATCTTTTAATTCAATAATTTAATTTTTTATAATTTATTGTGGGGGAGATAAAATGAAAAAATATGCTTTAATTTCAATATTGGCTATATTTTTAGTCAGTGGATTAATTGTCTCTGTAAGTGCTGCCGATAGCTATGGCAATAATGACGGAGGATATGATAGTAATTTTATAGATGGTCTAAACGTAAGTTATGATCTTGAACAGTCTTTAAAGGATGCAAAATTAGAAAATAAAACAGTTATGGTAGTTTTTGATCAAGACTCTTGCGGTTATTGCGATATGCTTAAGCAAGATACATTAAGTGATAGTGATGTTCAGAAGATTATCAATGAAAACTGCATTCCAGTAATCATAGATGTTAATAAGGATTATGAAATTGCAAGCCAATTTGATGTTTTTGGAACTCCATTGATTGTATTTCTTGATGGTGATGGTAAAGAACTTCATAGGATAGAGGGATATGTCACTCCTGATGAGTTTTTAAGTGAAGTTCATGGATAAGTGATTTAATAATCCTTTTAATTATCCTTTAAATTCAATTTTTTATATTTTATATTATTTTTATTAAATTTTATTAAATTTTATTATTTTTTCACTCAAAAAGATTTTAAATTATTAAATATTTTATTGGTTATATTTAGGTGATTTTATGGAGATAGTTCCTTTGTTTTCTTTTTTTACAGGTGTAATTTCAATATTGTCTCCTTGCATATTGCCTATTCTTCCTATTTTCATTGGATTTAGCTTAAAATCAAAATCAAAATCTGAAACCTTATCTTTCTTTTTAGGTTTGTTTTCCATATTCTTGGCTTTGATTTTCCTAACAGGATTTGCTACAGCTATTGTTTATAAATATATAGTTTATGTAAGGCTTATTTCTGCTATAATATTGTTGATAATAGGTATTTTAATGCTATTTGATTATTCATTTGATTTTCTATCTGTCAAGCCAAATGATGGCGAAGGGATATTGTCTTCATTTTCTTTAGGATTCTTGACTTCTCTTTCATGGGCTCCATGCTATAGCGCTTATCTTATTTCTCTTATAAGTCTTCTTGTTAGCTCTAATGATCCGTTATTTGCATTAGGGAATATAATCCTATACACTTTAGGCTTTGCTTTAACATTGCTTGTTTTAAGTCTTATAATTTCAAAAATTAATTTAGAAAAACTAATTGATAAAACAGCTTACATTCCTAAAATATTTGCAGTATTGATTATAATTGGTGCGTTATACCTGCTTTATAGTTCTATTTAATATTTATTCCTTTTTTTAACTTTTTTTTTTTTATTAATGTCATTTTTTGGTCTTTTCATTAATTGTTATATTTTTGGTATTTTAGTTTTTTTTTATTTTTTTGGCTTTGATTTTTTTTTAATTTAAATTAAATCTTATATAATGAATAAGATAAATATAATATTATAATAATTTTTTAATCATAATTTTTTTAAAGTGGAGATTCAAATGATTTATTCAAATGAAGTAGAAAATATGTGTCCTGTTCGTAAGGGAGCAAATCATGGACCTGCACCAATACCTGAAGAGGGCAGATGGGTAAAATCAAAGGAGATCAGTGATATCTCTGGATTGACCCATGGTATAGGTTGGTGTGCACCTCAGCAAGGAGGATGTAAATTAACCTTAAATGTTAAGGAAGGAATTATTGAAGAGGCATTGGTAGAGACTATCGGTTGTTCTGGAATGACTCATTCTGCAGCTATGGCTGGTGAAATCCTTGTAGGAAAAACCATTCTTGAAGCATTGAACACAGACCTTGTTTGTGACGCAATCAACACTGCAATGCGTGAATTGTTCTTGCAAATCGTTTATGGAAGAACCCAATCTGCATTTTCAGAAGACGGACTTCCAGTTGGCGCTGGTCTTGAAGACTTAGGAAAAGGTCATAGGAGTCAAGTGGGAACCATTTACTCAACAAAAGTAAAAGGTCCAAGATATCTTGAATTGACTGAAGGTTATATTACTGAAATAGGTCTTGATGAAGATGATGAAATCATTGGTTATAAGTATATCAATACTGGAGTAATGCTTGATCTTATTAAGGATGGTACAGACCCAATGGAAGCAATTGAAAAGGCAAGCGGTCAATACGGCAGATTCGATGATGCAGTTAAGAAAATTGACCCAAGGAAGGAATAGGGGATGAGATAATGAGTTTATTTGAAAGTTATGAAAGAAGAATCGACCAAATCGTTCCGGTCCTTGAAAAATATGGCATAAAAGACCTTGAAGAAGCTAAAGCCATTTGTTTAGAAAAAGGTTTTGACCCTTATGAAATTGTTAAGAATGTTCAGCCTATCTGTTTTGAAAACGCTTGTTGGGCATACACTCTTGGTGCAGCTATTGCAATTAAGAAAGACTGTAAAAAAGCAAGTGATGCTGCAACTGCAATTGGAGAAGCATTACAAGCATTCTGTATTCCTGGAAGTGTTGCAGATGATAGGAAAGTAGGTCTTGGACATGGAAATCTTGCTTCAATGTTGCTTAGTGAAGAAAGCGAATGCTTTGCATTTTTAGCAGGTCACGAAAGTTTTGCAGCAGCAGAAGGTGCAATTGGTATTGCTAATTCAGCAAACAAAGTCAGAAAGGAACCTTTAAGAGTAATATTAAACGGTTTAGGTAAGGATGCTGCACTCATCATTTCAAGAATCAATGGATTCACTTATGTTCAAACTGAATTCGACTACTTTACTGGAGAAGTTAAGGTAGTAAGAGAAAAAGCATATTCTGATGGTGAAAGAGCAAAAGTAAGATGCTACGGTGCTGATGATGTAAGGGAAGGTGTAGCTATCATGCACCTTGAAGGAGTTGATGTATCCATTACAGGTAATTCAACTAACCCAACAAGATTCCAACATCCTGTAGCTGGAACCTATAAGAAGGAATGCATAGCTCAAGGCAAGAAATACTTCTCAGTTGCATCTGGAGGAGGAACAGGAAGAACCTTACACCCAGACAATATGGCAGCAGGCCCTGCATCCTATGGTATGACTGATACCTTAGGAAGAATGCATTCAGATGCTCAATTTGCAGGATCCAGTTCTGTACCTGCCCACGTGGAAATGATGGGATTGATTGGTATGGGAAATAACCCTATGGTTGGTGCAACTGTAGCAGTGGCTGTAGCTGTA
>ONYG01000018.1 GCA_900321995.1 uncultured Methanobrevibacter sp.
ATTAATCCATACCTAATTCCTTTTTAGCCTCTTCAATTGCTTTTATTCTTGATTTACAACTGAAACATTCTCCACAAGGAGTTCCATCATTATTTACATAACAACTCCAAGTCTTTTCAATAGGCACTCCAAGTTTCAAAGCAAGCTTAACAACATCTTTCTTATCTGTATTGATGAAAGGAGCGCATACTGGAATGTATTCATAATTATTGACTTTATTCAATTCATTAATTTGCTTTAAAAACTCAGGAGTTGTGTCTGGATAATCTCCAATATCTGCCTTAATTGCACCATAATAAACCTCATCCAAATTATTGCTTATTGCAAATGCAGTTGCAAGCTCAAGCAAAATAGTATTTCTGCTTGGAACAACAGTGTTGCTTGGCTCTTGGACATTGTCATTATCCTTATCAGTCAAACTGCTGCTTAATAAGTCTACAATATTTTGTATATCAAAAATAAAATGATCCACATCATTCATTTGGCAAATCTCATGAGCTCGCTCAAGCTCAATAGCTGCCTTTTGACCATAATTGAAACTAAGTGCAGTGACATTATGTCCTTCGTTTAATAATTTATATAATAATGTAGAGGAATCCAAACCTCCAGATAATATAAGAACCACGTTTTTTGACATTTATATTCTCCATTAATAAAATTGATAATTAAATTAAATCTATAAAATTAAATTAAATTCTATATAAAATCTATGATAAATTTAATATAATATTATAATTATGTTTTACTAAACATTTAAAATTAATCATTGAAATGAAAGAATAATAAAAAATAGAAAAGAAACAAAGCATAAATTAAAAGAGAAAAAAGAAAAAAACTCACTACCTCAAAAATAAAAAAGAGAAAAGAAAAAATTCAAAGAATAAGATATGCCAATCTAAACTAAAGGAGATGGATGCTTAGAGTTTCCAGTTTTCTTTTTAGGACCACCTATTTTATCTAAACGAAGTTTAATAAACTCTTCTCCAATTTTGCTTCCTGCATAGATTGGAATGGAAGTTCCAACAGAAAATAGCTCTTCCTCGCAAGCAATATCCCTAAGATGTTTAGAAGCACATGCAGTTACTACATCAGATACATCAAATATTATTTCCGCCTCTTCCCTTGAAAGGCCAGTTGTATGAACTGCAAATAAATAAACATTAATGCCATCATATTCCTTTTCCAATTCCCTAAGAATTATCCCATCTTCTGGAACTGCAATAGTAACAGCAATATTCTTATATCCGTTTTCAATAGCCAATCTTAATCCTTCAACTTGATCTATCTCTGCAGTTTCATCATCCACTACATGATTTGGCTCAAACTGTTCCATTAACTCTGGAATAGGACTAGTTTGGTAAAGTCCTGAAACTCTTCCTCCAACTCCTTGAGCAAGTTCTGGCTCTGTAATGAGCACAGTTCCACAACCTTCACAAACCATTATAGCACAATCAATAAGATTCTCATCAAGCAAAGTGGATAGGATCTCTGAAATTCCAAAGGATAAAAAGTCTTTTTGTCTTAAAATCCTATCTTTAGTACACATTCCAAAGTCATCTATTCTGAATTGAAGGTTTTTCTCAATTTCGTCCTTAGTCAATTCTTTAATTCCCCTATGTTTGTCAAATAATGGACAGTATTCGATTATAGGTTCACCTACATCAACAACCTTTCCATCTTGAATTGTTACTTTAGCTTTTCCCAATGCTTCAACTACATGTTTATCCATAAAAAACACCAAATTTGAATTTAATAGATTAATAAGAATAATTTATACTTATATTTACTTTATTTTAAGATATTAATAAAAATTTCTAAAATTACAGATAAATGAGTTAAATAACAGTGTTAAATTAAAAAATAAGAAATATAAATCAGATATAGATGAAAATTTTTAAGAAAAATAAAAAAAAGAAATTGTTAAAAAAAAATAAAATATAGCTAAAATAATGAATTAAAGAAAATAAAAGATATTGACTTTAATTCACTATTTAATGCTTATAGGTGTTTTAGTGTATATTTGTATAATATAAGATTTTAGATTATAAATGGTTAATAAATTATAGATTGAATGATTTGAATCTAAAGATTGAATAATTTGAACTTTAGATTGTAATGATTTGAATCTAAAGATTGAATAATTTGAACTTTAGATTGTAATGATTTGAATTTTAGATTGAGATTTCGTTGTGTTATTTTAGAAATTATAAGTTTAAACTCTAATTATATAGGAGGAAAAGTAATGAATAGAAAGATCTATCCATTACTTAATTTTTTCAAAAGTTCAATAGGCATATTCAAAATATTAAATTAAATTATATTAATGAATATTAGGTTAATGAATTAAGAGATTAATCCAATCTAGAAGTATTGGATTAATTCTTCATTATTTATTGATTTTGGCCTCACTTTTTCCATAGCTTCGTCGAAGAATTTTGCTGAAACTTCTTCTGCCTCAATATTATCTCTTAAGGCAAGCATTGCAGCTTCACGGCAAACTGCTTCAATATCAGCTCCAACATATCCTTCTGCACGTTTAGCCAATTTCTTAAGTTTGACATCTTTTGCAAGAGGCATATCTTTAGTGTGGACCTTGAATATTGCAAGTCTTGCTTCCTCATTAGGAGCATCTACCTTAATGTGCCTATCAAATCTTCCTGGCCTCATAAGACCTGGATCAATAATGTCTGGCCTGTTGGTTGCTGCAATGATTGCAACATCTTCAAGCTCTTCAAGACCGTCCATTTCAGTTAACAATTGATTGACAACACGTTTAGTAACTCCAGAATCACCAGCTTCACCACCTCTGCTACTTGCAATTGAATCAATCTCATCGAAGAAAATTACAGTAGGGGCAGTTTGTCTTGCTTTTCTAAAGACTTCTCTTACACCTTTTTCAGATTCACCAACCCATTTGGATAATAGCTCAGGCCCTTTTACAGCAATGAAGTTAGCTTCACTTTCATTTGCTACAGCCTTTGCAAGCATAGTCTTACCAGTACCTGGAATACCATATAATAAGGTACCTTTAGGTGGTCTTACACCAAATTCCTTAAATTTGTTAGGATATTTTAAAGGCCATTCAACAGCCTCTTTCAATTCTTGTTTAGCATCATCTAAACCACCTACATCATCCCATGTGACATTTGGAACTTGTACAAGAACTTCTCTGAGTGCTGAAGGTTGAATCTCTCTTTGTGCAGATTTAAAATCATCTTTAGTGACTACAAGTTTTTCTAAAACTTCAGGAGGGATTTCATCATCAGATCCTAAATCTGGAATGATTCTTCTTACAACTCTCATAGCTGCTTCCTTAGCCAATGCTTCAAGGTCAGCACCTACAAATCCATGGGTTGTCTCAGCAATTTGATCTAAATCAACATCATCTGCAAGAGGCATTCCTCTTGTGTGAATTTCCATAATCTCTTTACGTTCATCCTTATCTGGAACGCCTATCTCAATTTCACGGTCAAATCTTCCAGGTCTTCTTAAAGCCCCATCAAGGGAATCTGGCCTGTTGGTTGCACCAATGACAACCACTTGACCTCTAGAATTAAGACCATCCATCAAGGTTAAAAGCTGTGCAACAGGTCTCCTTTCCACTTCTCCTTGGGTTTCTTCACGTTTAGGAGCAATTGCATCTAATTCATCAATAAATATGATTGAAGGTGCATTCTCTTCTGCTTCTTCAAAGAATTCCCTTAAGTTCTCTTCAGATCCGCCTACATATTTACTCATGATTTCAGGACCATTGATTACAATGAAGTGTGCATCACTTTCATTTGCTACAGCCTTTGCAAGCAAGGTCTTACCGGTTCCAGGAGGACCGTGCATTAATACTCCTTTTGGAGGAGCTATACCTAATTTATCAAATAATTCTGGTTTCTTAAGAGGAATCTCAATCATTTCCCTTACCTTTTTGACTTCCTCTTTCAAACCACCAATATCATCATAACTAATGTCTACAAGATTTGAGACACCTTCAAGTTTAGAAACATCTACAGGCTCTTCATTGATTTCGACCTTTGTATTTGGTCCAATCTTTACGACTCCTCCTGGATTAGTGCTTACAACTGCCAATTTGATTTGGCTCATTGCACCAATGCCTGGAACATTCATAATATCATCAAAGATATCATCAAAGAATCCGCTGCCCATAGCTCTTCTTTGTGGAGTTTTTATACCAGTATTTACTAAATCTCCTTGAACCATTACTTGGTTTCTAAATGCGGCATTAGTATCTCCGCCGATTCTGATTCTTGTATCAATAGGAGCTAAAACTACTTTTTTAGCCTCTTTTGCTTCTGCCCTTTTAATAGTAACTTCTTCACCTATGGAAGCGCCTGAATTCTTACGGGTAGTACCATCTATCCTAACGATTGTTTCCATATCTGATTGGGAAGCTATTGCAATAGCTGCAGTGGTTTTAGATCCTGTGATTTCAATTAAGTCACCATCCTTTAAACCAAGTTTAAACATGGATTCCATATCCAGTTTTGCAATATTCTTTCCTACATCTTTTTGAGATAAGGTTTCTGCAACTTTGATTTTAAGTTCTACATCAGCCATATTTTCAACTCCCTTTTGTTTTTTAATAAATAAGATTGAATTTTGAAATAAATTTTTTTAATAAATAAAATTGATTTTTAATAATAAATAATAAATATCATAAATTTTTGAGCGATAATGATTCTCAATGAAAGAAAACAATGTGAGAATTGTTTTCAATGATTGAAAGTTACAAATCTTAAGAAATAATCAATAATCATTGTTTAACAGAAATATCAACAGAATAAAACCAATACTTAAAAGAGATCAATGATTTAAATCCAAATCCAATAATTTAAAATAATCCATGGTATTTGATAAATAAATAAAAATTGAAATCGTTTCACAAATACATTAAAATTAAACTAAAGACAATACCATAAATTAATTTAAATTACCAAATAAAGATTTATTAATCATTAATCAATTATTTAAAGCATCAATTTAAATAAAATCCAATAATTTATTTTATCCAATTATTTTAATTAAAATAGATTAATTATAACAATCAAATAAGAAATTAAAAGAATCTTATAAAATTTTACCAACAATTATTAATTTAAATCTTTTAGTAAGTTTTTGTAACTAAATAATACTTGAACTTCATCATATATAAATGTTTGCATTTTATTAACAAAAAGTTATTTTAATTTAAAATCCGATAAAAATTTAAAAAATAATATTAAAAGATTAGTTCATTAATTAGAAGAATTATATTAATTGCATTATAAATTAAATTAATAATTAAACTCTAAAATAAAAAATAAATCTTAAAAATAAAAATAAATTATAGTAACTTAAATAGAAAAAATAGATAAAAATACTGACAAATAAAAAAAAATAATCCCCATAACTTAAAAAAGAAAAAATAAAACTAGAGAAACAATGAAAAATAAGTATCCAAGAGACTAAAAAATGACATTTTTTCTTAATTTTTAGTCATACCTAAAACTCTTAATTCTTTTCCAATTTTACATAATATAACAGAATATTTAAGTAAATAGGAAAATTAGATAAAAGAAGAAGAAAATTAGTAAAAAAACAAACAATCATGCCAAAAATATTGTTTAACCTAGTGAAATGTCTAAAAAAATGATAAATATATAAACTAAAAGAGACATATACTTAATCACATTACGATAACTAATAAGTTATTGTAATAGGAAGTGAAAAAATGAATGATTTATTTAATTTACAAGGACAAGTCGCTGTAGTAAGCGGAGCATCCTCCGGTATTGGAGTAGATATGGCAAAAGCATATGCAAGATATGGTGCAAACATTGCAATTACCGGAAGAAGGAAAGAAAGATTAGACCAAGTTGCAGAAGAAATCAAAGAAATTGGTGTAGACTGCATAGGTGTAGTTTGTGATGTAACCGATACTGAAAGTGTAGCAAACTGTGTTAAAGAAATCATGGATCACTATGGAAGAATTGATATCCTCCACAACAATGCAGGATATGGTGCAACCAAAGAAGCAGAATTATTAACTGACGAAGAATGGAACATGACTGTAGATGTAGACCTTACTGGTACCTTTAAAATGTCCAGAGAAGTTGCACGTGAAGCAATGATTCCACAAGAATACGGAAGAATTATTAACACCGCATCAATGTTCGGTTTAGTCGGAACTATGGTAACTCCTACCTCCCCATATGCAGCAGCAAAAGGTGGAGTAGTAAACTTAACCAGACAATTAGCAGCAGAATGGGCTAAATACAACATAACTGTAAACGCAATCTGCCCAGGTACCTTCCCAACAGAACTCACCCGTTCAACCATTGACAACGATGAGTACAAAGCATACACTAAAACTGTAGTACCTGTAGGAAGATCTGGTGTAGACGGAGAATTAGACTCAACCGTTGTATACTTAGCATCCCCTAAATCCAGTTACGTAACTGGACAAGCAATTGCTGTAGACGGTGGATACACTATTATATAATTGAAAATTCTTATTTTCAATTATTTTTTTTCTTTTCTTTTTTAAAAAAACAAATTACTAATTTTAAATAAAACACTCTTTTTAAAAAAAAAAAACAATTTACTTATTTTAAATATAAAACTCTTTTTAATCAATTAATAAAATAAAAAAAATAAAATATTAACTCTTTTTAAATCAATTAATAAAATAAGAAAAAATATAAACTCCTATAAAGTTCGTAATATATAAAACTAAATAAAAATTAATAAAAAAATAATTATGGAATATATTAAAAAAAGAAAAAGAAAAAGAATAAAATCCCATTTTAAAAAATGGAATCTAATTATCCCATAATAGAAACTATATAATATAAAATAGAAGTAACAGCAGGTACAGTAAGGTTATCGATTCCACCATAACTGACAGCTTCACAAACTGTTGCAACTGCAGAGATTCCTAAGATGTACCAAATGTTAAGAGTTGGGAGATGATATCCTACAGAAGAGTAGACCACCCATACAAATACAGACAATACTGCAGTTACTGCAAACATTGCAAGTGAACCCATAACTGTCTTTTCGCTTCCAAATACATTGTATTTGATATTACCCCATTTTCCACCAACAAGAGCAGCAAATCCATCACCATATACCAATGGAACAATAGCTAATGCTACAATCCAAAGTAAGTTAGGATCAATCATCATAGGGAAGATAAAGATTAGAATTGACCAGATTCCTGCATAGAAGAACAAACCTAATGCATGTCCAGATTCTGTAACACTATTTTGAATAGTTATAGGTGAATAGTCTGTTAGGAAGAAAAGGACAATTGTTACAGGCAATGTAATAAACCAAAGCAAGATTGAAGGATCTGAGAAAAATGGCATGGCAAATATCATATTACCAACCATGATATGCACAAACTTACGAGAAACTTCAGGCCTGCTCTTTAAGACTTTCTCAGCCAATAGGAAAATGATTACAACATATAGATAAACAATAATTAAAGCAATTATATCTGTCCAAACCATAATATCGACTCTTAAATGATTTAAGTAAGAATATTTAAAAAAATAATGGAGGATGACTATCTGTCATTTATGACATTATGAGTTCTGTCATCATCATATTCTCCATATTCACATCCTGCATTTTCTATTTTCACATGGTCGATTAAGGTTCCATCCTTTTTCATTAATTTGATTTCTCCATAACCGTTTCCACCGTTCCAAAGACGGGTGTGAAGCTTTTTACCGGTAGGTGCCTCATAATTAAAAAGCAACATCTCATCACGCTTACAGTAAAGCTTCATTTCGATTTTGCTATCCCAATTGCTTGCATTGATAAACCATTCGTTTACCTCTTCCCCTTCTTTAAATCCAAATTCTTGATGTACATTATTCCAGAATCTTGCAAAGTTATATTCATACATTTTTCCTTCATAATAGAAACCGATCAATAATTTACGAGGAATGGTAATTCCAAATGCCTTAGGCTTTCCACCACCTGCTTCAAAAGCGGAATTATTAAGTTTTTCACCAGTTATAAGACTGGTTAGGTTACATGAGGATATCCATAGCCATGGGCTTGTAAAGTCTGCTCCCCAGTTTTTATCAGCATAACCGAATGACTTTTCAGGAATTACCTCATACTCAACACCATCCATTTCAATGGTACCGCTGTATTGGGTCTTGATTCCTTCAGCATGCCAAAACATTTCAAATGAATTTAGTTTTCTAAAGAAGCTGCTTGCACCATAACCTACATTAAAAGTGATTTGCTTATCAATATCCAAATCCCATTTCATTTCTCCTGCATCACACATGTATTCTGGATGGTCACGAGCTTCCTCTTCTGTAACCTTACAGTATCCAGTCATGTGAGTTTCAGTTAAACTGAATTCTCCAAGCTTAATATCTAATTTATCATCAGGACATTCAAATTCCTTCATAGAGTAGTAATTATGAATTTGCTTAGGGTCCTTACCCCATGCTCCAACTTTTAACATACAGTAGGAAGGTTTTTTGCCTGCTTCAATGTTTTTAGGATCTTGACCTAAAGTTGGCTCATCTTCAGCAAGAGCAGGATTACATACGAAATATTCTATAAAGAAAGGTCTTGGTTCTCCAGTTTCCTTATTATATGCAGTTAAGGAATGCCACCACCAGTCATAACCTTGCTTGGCAAGTGGACCCTTTAGCATATAATGGTCTCTTTTCAAATCACTTTTATTCATTAAAAATCCTCCAATTTGATATTATAAAGATTAATTATGATTGTAAAATCTAATAATATAAATCAAAATAATAAATATCTTATTATTTATTTATATTTTCATTATAATAAATAGTTTATTATTTAATTTTGATAAAAATAAGAGAATAGCTAGTAAATCAAAAATTAAGAAACGATAAATACATTTAGAATGTTTTATAAGTATAGAACAGAATTAAGTTAAAATAAACATTTCTTCCATAAAAATAAAACAAGTTAGAAATAGTTTTAAAAAAATAGACTAAAAAAATAGCTCTCAAAAAGAGAATAAAAAAATAATCTAAAAAAGAAAAAAGATTAAAAATTAAAAAGAAGTGAGATAGAGTATTTACCAATGATAAAAAAACACAAAAAGCTAAAATATTTATTAAATTCAAACAAAGAAACTGGCAAATACTCTAAAAAAACAAAGAGGGTAAAAATATGGATAGAATTTAAAATAAATATTTCAGCAATAGATTAAACTCAAATATCTCCACCATAAGACCTATTCATTATAGCCGCAACAAGTCTTTTTATCATGATGGTGATGATGAGGAATATTCGGATTAGCATGGTCTGGCATAGGTTTTCCACAAGTTAAAGGACCTTTTCCACGTGCAGAACCACAGCATCCTCCTCTTCTTTTATTATGAGCAAGAACTGCTTCAATGTCTAAACCTTTTACTTCTTCTATAAATTCTATATTTTCACTATGGCATTTAGGACAGATACTATGCTCTCCATTTAATGTAATCCAAGTGAAATCACAATCTTTACAAGTATATTTTAAATTTGGAGCTTTTTCCATATAAATCACCTTAATTTTAAATTAATTATAAATCTACCTAAATTACGAAAGATCATATGCTTTCATTTTGAATATATATTCATAATAGTATATAAATACATAAGAATAGTAAATATTATTTATCAAAAAGTAAATAATATTATACATAAAGTCAAATAAATCATACTAAAAAATAGATTCTGATTAAAAAAGAATTTTTTTATATTAAAAAAAGCCAGACACTGTTAAAAAGTGATAAAATGAAAAATAACATTAAAATTTATAGAGCAATCGAAAATATAACTCAAAAGGAATTAGCAGACGAATTAGGAGTCAGCAGACAGACAATAGTCGCTATTGAAAATAATAAAAATGATCCTTCTTTAGAATTAGCATTTAAAATAGCCTATAGATTTGATATGAAAATAGAAGATATATTTATGTGTGATATTGAATAATAAGAATAATGAGTGTTTATAAGGAAAATAGAATAAAATAAAATAAAATAAAAAATAGAGATGAAGTTTATAAATAAAAATCAGTGTCTTCATCATTAATTATACTAAAAACGACCTCATTTAAAAAGTCATTATCAAATTTTAAGTAAATCTCACCATTGTCTTCATTGGAAAAGTCTAAATGAACCTCATCATCATCAAAATGGTCAATTAATTCATAGAAGTGAATGAATAGCTTTTCTTCAACTTCATCAACAATTGCAGGAAGATTCTTAATATCATCCCAATCTTGGGCTTCAATTACAAAGCGACAATATTCATCAATTGCTGATATGCTCTTTTTATATCGAACCAAGTCAACTACAGACAAATTCCCAGATTCCATTAAAGCGATAATTCTGCCAGATTCTCTTGCAAGTCTTCTAATCCAAATCAATTGTAACTGTCCAAAATCGTTCATGAAAAATACCTCAAATTAAAGAAAGTTTATACAAACTTCTAAAACCAAATTTAAGTCAAATAGCTAAAACAAAAAAAATAAATTTGGCCTAATTAATAGATCATAAATTAAACCATTAGATTCCGAATCCCCTCATGAAACAATAATCCCATCAAACCAATCCCGAAAAATGAACTAATTAAGTGATGAATTATGAATACAAAGAAATGAACAAACCGTGTTTTGTCTGATGCAAAAACCATCCCATAAGCAATTCGGACTAATAGAATAATTTACCCGCCAATAATTACAATACCCTTTAATTAATATCGTCCCCTTACCAATATTAGGATATCATAATACCCCACCCTCATCTATCATACCAAAGAATCACCAAAAATAAGACAGAACCTTCCTAAGAGCACAAAGGAGGAGTTGAACAAATGCGAATATCTCATAAATGGAGATAAGTATTGATAGCAATACTCTTAAAGTATTAAAGATAAGAAAAAAGGTGAAATTCTTACTTGTGGTGATTTCGTTGGTGTACATTCCATTCAAATACCAATATGAAATTACCCATATCACCCATTGAATTAAATAATTTCATACAAATATCCAAATTTGAATGTAGCATACATTATAAGGGATTGGTTATATATAAAGCTTTACTTTTTCCCATAGCGAAAATAAATTAAAACAAAAAATAGATATTTTAAAAAAAAAGCATAGCAATAACTAAATTAAAAAAGAACATCTAATAAGTAAAATTAAAACAAAAAACATTCAATAAACAAAATTAAAAGAAAAAAATAAAAATAAGTAAAAAAAGAAGAGAATAAATTTACATACGAGCATCATCTAAAGAATGATGACATTCACAATCATAATCTATAGGCAATTCCTTAATTGTATTAAACAAAAGATCAATCAATTCATCTTTTTTAGCGCTCATAATTTCATAGACCTCTTCAACTCCTAATTTATCCTTGGAAATTGAAGTTGAATAATTAGAAACAACAGCTATAGAAACATAACACATTCCCTTTTCCCTTGCAAGAACAGCTTCAGGCAGTGTAGTCATTCCAACAATTTTTCCTCCAAGAATGCCAAACATCTTAATTTCAGCAGGAGTTTCAAATCTTGGGCCTTCTGTACAGACAATAGTTCCTCCATCAACCACATTTCCATCTATACAGTCAGAATTAGCCAAAATAGCTCCTCTTAACCTATTGCAGAATGGTTCGCTCATGTCAATATGAATAACCTCATCATCATAGAAGGTTCTCTCCCGATTTACTGTAAAATCCAAGAAGTCATCTGGAAGAACAATGGATCCTGGACCAACATCAATGTCAAGAGAGCCTACAGCATTTGTAGCCATAATCTGACTAACTCCTATCTCCTTCAATGCCATAATATTTGCCTTAAAATTAATCTTATGGGGAGGGCAAGTGTGACCTGCAGAGTGTCTTGGCAGGAATGCCACTGTCTTGTCTTCAATTATCAATAAGGAAACTTCAACAGAGCCATACTCAGTATCCACAATCTTTTTTTCGATTGAATCTGCCAATTCACTTATTTCCTCTACTCCGCTTCCGCCAATAATTCCAATCATAAATAATACCTCAATAATAAAAATAAAAATGAAAATAAACAATAATCCATAGTAGAATAAATTAAAAATTCATTAATGAAAATGAAATCATGAAAAAACTAAAACTAAAACTAAAAATAAAGAGACCCTGAAAAATATAAAATAAAAAATAAAAAAATTAAATTATGGACCTCTAAAAATAAAAAAGGATAAGTTAATTTAAAGTTATCCTTTTGTTACTGCCAATGGAGTTACTTTTGCAACTAATTTAGCAATTCCTGCATCATGTGATGTCTTAACAACTGAATCGACATTCTTGTATGCACCAGGAGCTTCTTCAGCTAAAACAGGAGCTGAATTTGCTTTTACATGAATTCCTTTTGCATTCAATTCTTTTTGAATGTCATCTGCAGTATATTGTTTCTTAGCAGCAGTTCTTGATAATACTCTTCCAGCACCATGAGCAGTGGAACCGAAGGTCTCTTCCATAGCCACTTCAGTACCATGCAAGATATAGGAAGCAGTTCCCATAGTACCTGGAATCAATACAGGTTGTCCTACATTTCTGTATTCCTTAGGAATTTCACGTCTTCCAGGACCGAATGCACGAGTTGCACCTTTCCTGTGAACAAGGACTTCCATATGAGAGTTTTTAACCTTATGAACTTCTTTTTTGGCAATGTTATGAGCAACATCATAAATTGTAGTCATTCCCATATCCTCTGCATCTCTTGAGAAGACTTCCTCAAAGGATTGTCTAATCCAATGAGACATCATTTGACGGTTTGCCCATGCATAGTTAGCTCCAGCAGCCATAGCCTTTAAGTAGCCATCTGCTTCAGGAGAATCAATAGGTGCACAAGCCAATTGTCTATCTGGAAGGTTAATCTTATAGTTTCTATAAGCCTTATCCATTTTTCTTAAATAATCAGAACATATTTGGTGTCCGCAACCTCTAGATCCACTGTGAATCATGATTGCAATGTTTCCCGCTTCAAGGCCAAATGCCTTTGCAACGTTTTCATCATAGATTTCTTCAATCTTTTGAACTTCTAAAAAGTGATTACCAGAACCTAATGAACCTAATTGAGGAATACCTCTTTTTTTAGCCTTTTGACTTACGATTTCAGATTCAGCCTCTTCCATTCTACCGTTTTCTTCAAGGAATTTTAAGTCGTCTTCCCAACCGAATCCTCTCTCAACAGCCCACCAAGCACCATAATCCAATACTTCATCTATTTCATTATCCTTAAGTCTTATTTGACCTTTGCTTCCAACACCTGATGGAATGTTTTTAAATAAAACTTCTGTAAGCTCCTTAAGATGTGGCTTGATTTCATCTTCAGTCAAGTTAGTTCTAAGCATTCTAACTCCACAGTTAATATCAAATCCAACTCCTCCAGGACTTACAACACCATTATTATAATTAAAAGCACCTACACCGCCAATGCTGAAACCATATCCAAAGTGAATATCTGGCATAGCGATTGATGCGCCTTGAATACCCGGCATACAAGCTACATTTGCCACTTGTTCAATAGCTCCTTCCTCAATATTTTTAACAGCCTCATCGTCAAGATACATTCTTCCAGGAACTCTCATTTCTTTCTTATAATCACTAGGAAGTTCCCATACATTTTCTCTAACCTTTTCAAGACTTTCCTTAATTGACATATTATCACATCAAACAGTTAAAATGAATATTATTAATATAAAGTTTAAAGCCCTATCAAAATAGAAACTGATAAAATTCTAAAATTTTCCTATTTGAATTTAGAGCATATAATATATAACAATATAAATTATGTTTTATTATACATTTAAAATTAATTGTTGTAATTTTTTCGAATGAATGTGAAATTTGAGAATATTATTTCATAAAATTGACTAAAATGTACCCTATACACTATTTTCAATTGTTTAAAAAAAAGCTAAAAAATATTAAAATAAAAATAAAAAAAGACTCTAAAAAAGAGATTATATAAAAATATTAAAGGATGTAGTTAATGTTTATTTATATCGGTCTTGTTTATGTGAGATGTTATTTTAGACTAATATAAATGGAGTTTCACTTATTTTAACTAATTTATTTAATTAGTTTTTTAAAATAAAGTGGCTATGAATTAACTATAAATGCATGATAATATTCATAGATTATAGCAAGCATTGGTATGGTTACATCCTTTAATAAATAATGGGTTTGGTTATTTATTATCCTGGAACTATCCAGGCATGCCTAATATTATAGGCTTAAGTTTATTTTTATACCCAGAGCATTAATTCTGGGTTTGGAGCTGCACTAACAGCTAAAATAGATAAAAGCAATACTGTAAATACTACAAATATTACCATGCAATCTTTAATGTTTATTCTTAAGTTATTGAAAGTTAAAGGATCCCTTAAATCTGTTTTTCTTCTTAAATCACAAGTGTTGTTTGTATGTTTTATCATTTTTTCACCTAACCTTTAATGTAAATTTTCTCTTTGTACTAATACTAAGTTCAAAAGAGTATATAAAAAAAGAGAAAGAGAGCATTTGAAAACTAATATGGGGTTCCATTTCAAGTGTAAAATTTAAGGTGAAATAGTTATTCATTTTCAATATAAATGAATTTCCAAGGTATTTTTCAATTTATTTATATAGTATTAAATTGAAATATTAAATAAGAATAGAAACTATTATATTAATTTAATTTTGGTGCAAATATGAGTGAAACTAATCAAAAAGAGAAGAATTATGAATATTTTGATGTTACTGCAGACATTGGATTTTATGCATATGGCAACACTTTAGATAAGGCTTATGAAAATGCAGGAAAGGCAATGTTTAATGTAGTTACTGATATTGATAATGTGAAAAATAAGGAGTCTCGTGAATTCGAAATAGTTTCAGAGGACCTTGTTTCTCTTTTATATGATTATTTAGATGAGCTCTTATTCCTGCAGGACACCGAATTTCTCTTTTTCTCCCAGTTTGATGTGAAGATAGGAAAAATAGATGATGATTCCTTTGACAATTATAAGTTAAATTGCAAGGCTTATGGTGAAGAGATAAACTGGGACATTCATGCTCATCGCTCTGAAGTCAAGGCAGTTACCTTCCACCAAATGGACGTTAGTAAAAAAGAAGATGGTGGATTTAAGCTAAGGGCTATTTTAGATTTATGAAAATAGTGAATATTTAAAAATTAGAATTAATATTATGCACTTACTTTTAGACTTAATTTTAAAAAAAAGTAAAAAATATTCCTAAATTAAACTAAAAACTTATTTTAAAAAAAGAGTTAAAAAAAATCCCTAAATTAAACTAAAAACTTATTTTAAAAAAAGAGTTAAAAAGACACTGAAATTAAACTAAAAACTTATTTTAAAGAATAAAAAATAGAAAAAAGCCCTTAAAATAATAAATTAAGAGCAAAAGAAACTAAAGATTACAGCGCTTAATGTCTTCAGGAGCAAATCTTAAAATTATTTCCCTTGAATTGCCTCTTACTCCTTTTCCAGTATACTTAGTATCTATTAGCCTTAAGAATTCAAGTTTCTCAAGAGTTCTATTGAAAGTGGCATAGCTGACACCTGCCTCTTCCTTAAATTGTTTAGATAAAGCGCCTGCAGTTTGAACTTCATCACTTTCAACCAAAACCTTTATCAAGGTTCTTTCAATATCATTTAAGGAATTGATTGTTTCCATTAGATTAACAGATCCTTGTTTAGATACTGCCTCTTCCACATGTTCCAACTCAATGGTACGGCTTGCATTTGCTTCAGCAATATTTCCAGATACTCTTAAAAGGTCAATTCCAACCCTTAAGTCTCCAAGTTCAATTGTGTGGTTAGTTATCTCTTCAATGACTTCATCAGATATGACTCCTGGGAAAAATCCTGCTCTTGCCCTGTCCTTAAGAATGCTGAACACTTCTGAATAGGAATAAGGCTGGAATACAATGTCTTGAGGAATGAATACAGTGTTTACATTTTTATCAAGTGCAAATCTAAATTCCAAATCTGAAAGTATTGCGAATATGCCAGTTCTTACACCTTCATACTCTTCATAAGCTCTAAGAATGTCATAAAATACTTTATTAGCATTTTGACTTTGGAATAAATAATTAACATCATCAAAAGCAACGACTAATGCTTTATTTTCATCAGAAAGATATTTCATGACTGATTCATATACCCTTGAAAAAGGGACCCCAGTCTCTGGAGGCTGATGTCCAAAAATCTTTTTATGAATTTGAGAAAATATTCCAAAACGTGTAGTGTGAAGCTGACAGTTGATATAACAGCAAATAACCTTGTCTGTAGTCTTTTCAACCAATTCAAAAACCTTCTTAATAGCTGTTGTCTTACCTGTAGCGCAAGATCCTAAAATAACTGAATTGGTTGGACGGCCACCACGAATGGCAGGTCTTATGGACATTGCCATCCCTTCCATTTGACTATCCCTAAAATTATAATTAGGCGGCATATAATCTGGATTAAATGCATTTATGTTTTGAAAAATTGTTTCATCAAACATTAAAATATCTTCTATTGCCATATAGATAATTATATGTTAACTTATATAAAAAAGTTCTTTAATTTTTAAATGGCATCAAAAAATTAATAAACCTATATAAATTATTAGATTAGGCATAATAAACTATACCACGTATAAGCTCTTATACAAAGTATGATAATTAAACCAGTATAAATTAAAAAAAAACACGAAAAATGAAAAAACAGGGAAAAGAATAAAATATTTAATCTAAATCAAAGCTAAAAATAAAAAAAGAAAAAAAGAAGAATGATCATAGCCAATAATCTAGTTATCAACTAAATTAATCACTTCTACATCCTCATTATCCAAAATCCAATTTAAAAGTCTTTCTGCATAAATTAGCTTTTTAGTCTTGATTTCATCTGCAGGACCTGTCTCCCCATCAATATCTGGCCTTGAATATTTGGTGACAACTGTTCCAAAGTCCATACCTGCAAGAACCATCTCTCTAGCCCCAAGCTCAATAGCTAAAAACATAGCCCTATCACCATCAGTAAATCCTCCAAAGTTATAGAGATTGCCTACAGGAACAGATTGAGTGGTTCCAAGCACCTTATTAAAGCTTGTTGTCCATAAATCAATATTTTCCTCATTGTTTCCATGGCCATGAATGACAAAATAGGACCCTTGGGCATTTGCAGTCAATAAATCAGACACCTTGCCGTCCAAATCAGTTGCAATGATGTCTGGAATAATGTCCTCTTCCAAAAGAGCTGTTGTAGCCCCATCTGCAGAAATTATAATGTATTTGCTTAAGTCATAGTCACTTTTTAAGGTAGCAATATGCTTTTTCAATGATGGGCCTGCACCAAATACAATGAACTTTTCGCTATATCCCTTTTTAAGCATGACTTCATCATATAAATCATCGATTGTCAAGCATCCATGATCTTCAAGGATTTCATCCAACAAATCAGCAGTCTTCTCATCATCATCTCTTGAAAATCCAAAATCCTCAAGAATTTCCACATACCACTCTTCCCATTCGTTTATATCCATAAACTCACCTTATTAAACAGTATTAATAATAAATAACAAATAATAAACAATTATATAAATACTAAACAATTATACTAAACAATAAACAATTATAATAAATAACAAATAATAAATAACAAACAAAAAGCAAATTAAAGCATTAAAACTCCCAATTTTCAACTTCTTTAATGGTTCCACCTAAATCAATGTTTAAAGGAGTCAAGCTAGGCCTTCTCTCAACCATTAGACAGTATCCATCACTGCCTTCCTTAAACTCTTCAGTCAATTGAGGAACATTCATGACAGTGTCATTGCCCTCATCATCCACTCTCTCAAGAATATTAAACTCCAGCATCTTATCTGCAAGGGTTGTTATCTTAATCTTATCAGACAATGGCTTTGAAGGAATATTCAAATTGAATAAGTCAACTCCCTCTGGAAGCCCTTCATCTAAGACCTTCTTAACAAGCTTTGAGAGAATCTTCTTTGCAAAGGTATAGTCAGCATCAACATACCAATTTCCTTCCTCATCCTGCTTAAAGCAATCATCATCAATGAAGAGAGAAGCTGCAATAGCAGGTATTCCTTGACCAACCGCTTCAAGAGCTGCACAAACAGTTCCTGAAGTTGTAAGCTGTGCCTTACTGATGTTAATTCCAGGATTGATTCCAGTTACAACAAGATCAGGCCTTTCATCACAAACATAGTTAATACCTACATTAACAGAATCTGCAGGAGTTCCAGACAATCCATAAGCCATACTGCCATCAGCCAATTCGTATTTATCCAAATACATATGCTTCATAATGTTTACCTTACGACCTACAGCACTGTTGTTCTCTTGAGGAGCTACAACAGTCAGATTAGCCATGCCTTCAAGGGCTTGCTTAGTGGCTAGAATACCTGGACCAAGAACTCCATCATCATTGGATATTAGAATATTTTTCATAGAACTCCTCACAAATTTCAAATATTTATAAACAAGTTTTCTTGATTATAGTTTATACCTAATAATACTTATAAATTCTTAAAAAAATTTGAATATGTAAATGACACCATAATTTTCAAACACTAAATTCAAGCCCATGATTATTTATTTCGACTATAATTGATTTAAATAATATTTAATTAGCATATTATCTTCTATTTTATTTGAAAAGTATTATTCTAGCCCCATTTTGAATATCGAAATATATAAATATATAGTACTATAAAGTATAATTAAGTGTTTAATTTGTTTAATATAATTTAAGGTTTTATATTTTATTGATTGATGAATTGCAAAAAAATTATACAAAACTCCCGAAAATTGTAAAATTATTGAAAAAATGATTTTGTTAAACTTTTTTATTTTTTTTAAATTGATTTGAAAAGCCCAATTACAAATTATGGATTAAATAACCCATTTCAATTATAAAATGGATTCAATAAACCAATATAATCATAAATGGATTCAATAAACCAATTAGAAATTTTAAATGGAAAATAAAATCCAAGAAATGAATTTAATAAACCATTACAATTTAATGGCTTTAAATAACTATTTCAAACCAAATAATCCTTCAAATCATTATACATTTTAAGAAAACACAAATCATCTTTTTCAATTCCTTGAATTTATTGATGCAATTAAATAACTTTCTCGACTGAAAACTTTATCTTAAATTAGGGTGCGATGAAAATGAAGACTAAAAATGTTAAATATTTAGCATTATACCTTATTCTTCTTTTATTTTTAATAGGTGCAGCAAGTGCCTCAGATGACCTTAGCGATTCTGCCATTGCAACAGATGCTGCAACTGTTGATTCAGTTATTGAAGATCTTGATGCTCCTCTAACCGATACGGTTAGTGAAGATGCAAGTGCCACAGTTTATGACACTTCCTCTAGCAACATTAATGCTAATTCAAGCCAAGACCTAACTAACGATGTTAAGCAAAAGGATTCCTCTGCCAAACACATTTTAAATGACGGAGCATCCACCACCATTTATGTATCCAATGTAGGTAGCGACACCAATAACGGTTTAAATCCAAACACTCCTGTAGCCACAATCGCTAAAGCTATCGACTTAGCAAAAATTATGGGAGATACTGATTTCACCATTTCTGTTGCAAATGGAGATTACAATGTTTCTCAAATCTCAAGCCCTCCATCCAAGAACATAAGCCTTGTTGGAGAAAGCATGGAAGAAACAATCATCCATCTTTCCGGATTGTATGGTATTTGGATTAGTGAAGACAATATCAAATGGAATATTGAAAACCTGACTTTCTGTGACTTGAATAGCACTGAAAGTACAAGTTCTGCCATAAGAATTTCCCTAGGCAATGTTGAAAGCAGCATAAACAATTGCATATTCAAAAACATTGGTTCATGTCAAGGTGCAATCTATATTGCCTCAAGAGGCAAGACAAGCGTATCAAATGTTCTTATAGAAGACTGTTTCGGTACCGTTAAAGAAAAATCTGCCATGATTGACATTGACACCAGCAATCCAGTTACATTAGACAATATTGTAATAAGAGGGTCTTATATGATGCCGGACCCACTTCCTTGGAATACCCCTTATCTGCAATCCATCATCTATATAGAGAACCAGGGCGCCAATGTAACTCTAATGAATTCCAGAATCACAGACAATAACGGCTCAATTGCTTCCATAATCGAATCCAGAGGAAAAATCAAAGTTATTAACTCTAACATCACTAACAACTATCTAGATTCATCAAATTATGGTGCAGACTATATGTTCTACAGTGGACCATTTTATGCCCTTCTTTCAAACATAGACATCAGCGAATCACTTATTTCAGGCAATGTCCTTGCCAAGAAAGGCTCAAGTTCAGGTCTCTTTTGCATTCTAGCTGGAAACCATAATATTGACCACTCTGTAATCCTGAACAACAAATATGCAGATGGCAGCGATGCACTTCCAGTCAGCTCCGATTCCAACACCCAAATCACTGTTGACAATAACTATTGGGGCAGCAATGAAAGGCCTAACAACAGAACAGACAAATGGGTTGTCTTAACTGCAGATGTAGAAGACTATGCATTTGTTGGAGTAACAGAAAGCATTCCTATTTACTTGAACACATATATGACAACAAGTGGTGAAACAGGCTCTATTGAAGGCATTGCCACCGCCGATTTAGGAGTGACTTATGCCCTCAATCAAGAAAACCCATCTACAGTAACAATTGCAAATGGTCAAGGAGCCATCGATTATCTTGCAGTCACCCCTGGAGATGAAACCTTAACCTTATCCACTGGAGATGCATTTGAATTTGAAGTTAGCGATGACATTTCCACCTTAATCTATGTAGACGGTTCAGTTGAAAGTTCAGGTGACGGTACAAGCGAAAGTCCATTCAAGACAATTGCTGAAGCTTTGAATATAGCTGCAGACGGCAAAATCATTCTAATTAGAAACGGCACATACAATGAGAAAGATTTACTAATCGATGACAATATTACCATAAAAGCCGATAGAAATGCAAATGTGACCATTGACGCAAATAATGAAGGGCGTATTTTTACAGTCAGATCCAGTGCAACCATTAAGGACTTGACCTTGCTTAACGGTCTTGACTATTATGGCGGAGGAATCTATGTAAACAAAACCGATTCAGTTGATACAATCACATTAACTGCATACAATTTAAACATCATCGAATGTACTGCCAGAACTGAAGGCGGTGGAATTTGCACTGAAACAAATTCCATTCTAAATATCAGCAAATCCCTCATTAAAGATAGCAGTTCCGCATATGGCAGCGCCCTTTGTCTTAAGGGTTTATCATACGTTACAATGTGTGATTTCATAGACAATATTGACCTAAACGGGAAAGATATTGTTGTAGAAGGAGCAAATGCAACAATTACTTCAAATAACTTTGCAAACAATGCAGAATATCCTTCCAATCATATTTATGCCAGATTAAACTCTGAATTATTATTGTCTGGAAACCATATGGCCAATGGATACATTTGCCTTAGTAGCAATGGACATATAAATTCCAAACTCGTTTTCTTAGATGGAAATACAATTAGCTGCGAACCTGGAACCTCCATTAATTTAACTGCCACCCTTACCGATGATCAGGGAAATGAAATCCGGGGAGGAAACGTGATATTCACTGCAAACGGAGAAACCATTGGAACAGTTGAACTAGACCCAAGTGAAAAAAATGAAATATCACTGAACTACACCATTCCTGAAAATGCAGCTAGCGACATTATCATTTCAGGTTCACATGACATAGCATCTGAAGGAGGAATAGTTGTAAATGCCAAAATACACCCTGCAATCCCTCACTGGTTTATTGAAGGAGGAAGCGGATATGAATTCCTGAAAGAGGCCATTTCCCATGCAAATCCAGGAGATGTAATCTACGGCATTCCAGGAACCTATACTGTAAACGACATTTTCATTAGAAAAAACATTACCATCAAGGCCAATGAAACAGGCAGCGTCATATTGGATGGTGATAGAAGCAGAATATTTACCATCGATTCCGCTACCTTGACTTTAAATAACCTAGACTTAAGAAATGGTGCAGATGGATGGGGAGGATTCATTTACATATATGCTTCAGGAGGAAACCTCAATCTTATCAATTCCACATTAAGGGATTTAAGAAACAATATTCAAGATTATGACGGTGCAGCCATAAGAACTTTGGCAAACTCAATAATCAATATTGAAGGATGTCACTTTGAAAACATCAATTCTACAGGACAAGCACCAATTCTTGCTTCAAGCAGCGATTCCAAAGGACTTAACGTTACAATCAAGGATTCAAGCTTTAGCAATATAAACTGTAGAAATTCATTTGCACTTATGAAAGTTGCAGGAAACCTAATAATCGAAAGGTCCAATTTTACAGACATAGCAGGCAACATCACTAAATATGAAGGCGCCATCGGTTCAGCTTATGCTTCCAACTATTTCATCAGCGAATGTCAATTCATCAATATGACCGGCCCTAGAGGTTCTGCAATCTATTCCAAAAACAGCAATATAACCATAACCAAATCACTATTCATAAATAATGAAAACGCATATGGAACCATATACTTGGATAATCCTGCCTCTGCAAACATAAATTACAATCTGTTTATAGACAATAGAGCCAGCTCTTCGGATAATGCCAATGACATCTATATAAATGCAGGCAATAATGTAAATGCCTCCTATAACTATTTCGGAAGCAACAAAAAGCCTACAGCAAGCCAAATTACACAACCTGACTATGCGCCATTCTGGACCATTGTAGACTTGAGCTGCAACAATGACCCTGTATACATGGGAACCACTGCAGAAATCGGCGTAAAATTCATGGGAACTGATGGAGAGCAAACATTTGCTCTTGAAGATTCAATGCCAGAATATGAACTTGACTTGCAGGTAAGTGAAGGAACCATTGACCCTGCTTCTGTTACAATCATATCCAATGAAGCCACTGCAAGATTCACTCCGCCTTCCATGGTTGGAACCGTGCTTCTTACAGCGAGCCCTGGAGATGCAGAACTAGAAATCAATGTAATGGATGCTTCAAGGCTTCTTGTAGTCTCTACTGAAGGCAGCAATGAAAATTCAGGTACTCTGGAAAGCCCATATAAAACCATTGAATATGCATTAAGCCAAGCAAGCGAAACAAGAAACATTGTTTATCTTTTGAGTACAGCTAATGATTACAAGGAACATGGCCTAAGCGTTTCAGACAATATTATTATTATGGGTGAAAACAGGAATGTGACAATAGATGCAGATGGCGAAGGACGCATATTCACTGTAACAGGCAATGCAAGCATTAAAGATTTAACCTTGACTGGCGGAGATACCGAAGAACTTGGAGGAGCAATCTATATTGATGGAGGCAACTTGACCTTAAACAATGTGGAAATCTCTGACTCTAAAGCAGAAAACGGTGGAGCGATCTATCTTAATGGAGGCAATTTAGCCTTAGACAATGTAAAAATCTCTGACTGCCAAGCGCAAAAGGGTGGAGCAATCGCAAGCACTGCAAGTTCCAATTTAACAGTTAACAATACTGAATTCAATAATAATGAAGCAATTGATGGAGGAACCCTATACATATCTGGCGAAGCTCTTGTATTAAAGAGCACATTCAATGAAAATCATGCTAAAATCCCTGATTCCTGTGGTGGAGCCATTTACATAAATACAAGCTCTCCTATAACAATAGCTTCAAACACCTTTAAAAACAATACAGCAAATCTTGGAGAGGCAATTTACATAGAAAATGGAAATGTAGACTTATCTAAAAATGCCATGTCTGAAGATGAAACAATTTATCTTGCAGGAGGCAGCGTAAAGACCAATTTAACCTTCTTAAATAATGCCACTGTAAAGGCAAATCTTGGAGAGACCATCAATCTAACTGCAATCTTAACAGATGATGAGAAAAACACC
This sequence comes from uncultured Methanobrevibacter sp., assembly GCA_900321995.1. Lineage (GTDB taxonomy): Archaea > Methanobacteriota > Methanobacteria > Methanobacteriales > Methanobacteriaceae > Methanobrevibacter. The sequence goes on from ONYG01000018.1 coordinate 23,975, forward strand.
ATTAGAGGAGGAATTGTAACCTTCACCGCCAATGGAGAAACTGTTGGAACCGTTGATTTAAGTGATTCCAATGAAATATCAATTCCTTATACCATTCCAGAGGATGCAGATGGAGACATAGTCATTTCAGGTTCATACAGCCTTGACAATGGAGGAAGCGTTTCAAACGGCAAAATCCATCCAGTTATCCCATGCTGGTTTATTGAAGGCAAAGGAGGATATGAGACCCTGGCTGATGCAGTTGCCTTTGCAAGGGATGGAGATGTAATCTATGGTATCCCAGGTACATACATTGTAAATGGAATCCTAAGCACATATGAAATTACCATCAAGGCCAATGAAACAGGTAGCATCATTTTAGATGGAAACAAAAGCCAAATGTTTAAAATTGGAGCTGACACCAATTTAATCAACTTAACATTAGTCAATGGTGGAAGCAATGGTGGAGGATTTGCAAGCGTAAGCGGAGGAACCCTCACTTTAATCAATTCCACATTGAAAGACATGAAAAGCTCTAGTGCAGGAGGCGCAATAACCCTAGCATCCAATACCAAATTAAACATTGAAGGATCTCACTTTGAAAACATCAACTCTACAGCAAGTGGAGCAATCCTTACTGCAGGCTCAAACTCTGCAATTGATATCAAGGATTCAAGCTTCAATGGCATTAACTGTACTAATGATTACACCTTGATGAAGATTGAAGGCAATTTAAATCTTGAAAGGTCTAATTTCACAAACATATACGGCAAATATCAAAGCAGTTGGTATGGTGCCATTGGATTGATAAGCTCTGCAAATGCAAACATCAGCGAATGTCAATTCATTAACATTACAGGTGGAGACGGCTCTGCAATATACTTCAAAAGCAGTGGAAACTTGAATGTAAGCAAATCCATTTTTATAGATAATAAAAATTGCAGAGGAACAATATATTTAGGCAACGATGCTGCCACTGCCAATATAAACTATAACTTATTTATAGGCAATGAAGCTACAAGTTCATCCACTGCAAAGGATGTTTATATTGCATCTGCAAAGAATGTAAATGCAGACTACAACTTCTGGGACAGTAACAGCCAGCCAACAGAAAGCGAAATTACAAGGCTACAAGATGCAAGCCATTGGACCATTGTAGAACTGTCCAGATTCAGTGACACAATGTATACAGGCACAACTACTGATCTTGATTTGCGCTTTGTTGGAACCGATGGAGAGAAAAACTTCACTCTTGACGACTATATGCCTGAATATAGCTTTGACTTAAGCGCAACTGCTGGAACCCTTGATTGGGATGCTGTGGTTCTTAAAGACAATTGGGCAATTGCAACTTTCACCTCTCCAGCTGAAGAGGGATCTGTAACCATTACAGCTACCCCTGGTCCTGTTGAATTAGTGCTTAACATTAGAGATTCCTCTGAATTGCTTGTAGTCTCTACTGACGGTTCCGATGAAAACCCGGGTACAATTGACAGTCCATATGCAAGCATTGCATATGCATTAAGCCAAGTTACCGAAACAAGAAACGTCATTTACCTTTTAAACAAGGATGAAATCTATGAAGAAAGCGGATTGGCAATATCCGGAAACATTACCATCAGAGGAGAAGACAATACAGTAATAATCAAATCTCCAAATGGAGAAAGAATATTCACTGTAACCGGAGATGCAACAATCAAAGACCTGATCCTAACTGGAGGCAATGCAAGCTGCGGAGGAGCAATCTATGTAGATGGAGGAAGCCTCACTTTAGATGATGTGCTCATTTCCCAGTGCAATGCAAGCTATGGAGGAGCCATTTACATCAACACAAGCTCTGATGTAAGCATCAGCTCAAGCAGCTTTGAAGACAACATTGCAGAGAAGGGAGATGGAATCTATGTTGAAAACGGTGTACTAATCTTATCTGAAAATGACTTGAATGGAGAAATCATTTACCTTGAAGGAGGAGGAATCAACGCAAAGCTTGTCTTCCTATCCAATAAAACCGTAAATGCAGAATTTGGAAGCACAATTACCTTAACTGCAAGTCTCAGTGATGATAATGGAAACATCATCAAGGGAGGAATCATAACATTCACCGCAAATGGAGAAACTATTGGAACTGTAGATTTGAGTGGAGACAACCCTCTTGAACTTGATTTCAATGTTCCTACCGATGCAAATGAAGATATAATCATATCAGGTTCATACAGCCTAAACAATGGCGGAACAGTTGACAATGGTGCCATTCATCCTTGCAACTTTAACTGGATTATTGAAGGTGCAGGAGGATATGAAACCTTAGCTGAAGCTGTTGCTGAAGCACAGGATGGAGATGTAATCTATGGAGTTCCTGGAACATATACTGTAAGCAAGCTCAAGATAAATAAGGCCGTTACCATCAAGGCAAATGAAAGCGGAACCATCATTTTAGATGGTGATGGAAGCCAAATATTCAACATTGCCTCCGATGTCAATTTAATTAACTTGACTTTGACCAACGGTGGAAAAACTGGAAATGGAGGACTTGTTTATGTAAATGGCAGCACCCTTACTGTAAAGAGCACCATGTTTAAAGACACAATCATGGACGCTTCATCCTACACAAAAGGAGGAGCCATTTACTGTACAGGAAAACTGAATATTTATGATTCTGTATTTGAAGGATTAAAAGCTAAACAGGGAGCCGCAATATATGAACAGTCTTCAACAGACCTTCTGCTTATTGAAGATACTGTCTTCAACAACATCAATTCCACTTACGACTACGGAACAATATATTCAAATATTCCAATGAGCATTGCAAGGTCTAACTTTACAAATATTGTAGGCATAAACACCCAGTATGAATATGGTAACATCTATTGTGGCGGAAAAAGCTTTATTATAGATGAATGCAAGTTCATTAACATTTCAGGACCTCAAGGTGCAGCA
>ONYG01000175.1 GCA_900321995.1 uncultured Methanobrevibacter sp.
CTTAAGAGACATGTTTTTTGGAAAAAAACGTTTCAATGAATTTAAAGAAGGAAAACCTAATCTATCCAATAAAGTTTTAAGCAATTGCCTAAAAGAAATGGAAGAAAACGGACTTATATCAAGAAACAGCGATGAAAATAACCAAAGTATCGAATATAACTTAACAGACAAAGGGAAAAAACTTAATAAGGTAATTTATGAACTCGCAATGTTTACATTAACTACCGATTTGGGCAATGAATTATATGATGATGAAACTAAAATCGAATTAGCAGATATTTTTAAAAACATATTAATAAAAGAATAAAATTAATACAAAAGACATTGCCAAAGTTTAAAAGATAAGTTTTTGCAATGATAGTATCCAAATGGTTTGAATCATTAGAGTCTTGAAAGCCAATAGTCAAAAATTTCTGAAATCTCTTCATTGAAACTTATTGTTTTATCTTTATTTTCAGGTATTGCCTGCGGATAGTCCCTATTCAATCTGATTAATGTGGCATTTGGACAGTTATATGTCATCTGTTCAAATGGATATCTTATAATGGTGGGAGTATTGAATCCAACACCCAATTCCAAAAATACGATATTTTTATCTTCATCAGCATTTTTTAAAAATTCAGAGTAATTTTTACTCATTTCATGCCATTTTTCATCCTCAACAAAGAAATTGTCTTTTCTTATGTTTATTTCCATGTTCCCTCCACAAACAGGACAAACTGGAACAAGATCAGAAGGAATTTTACAGTCCTCAATTTTTTCAATTCCCTCGAATACTAATTCTTCATTGGAATATAAGTTATCATGGCATGCCTTTTCACACTGCATCAATCCATAATCTCCTTGTGTTGCAAATATCTTTTTATCTTCAAAGCCGTTTATCCAAAATTGATGTTCAACATTTGTTGTTAAAACGAAATAGTCCTTATCTTTTACCAATTCAAGCAATTGCCCATATAATTTGGTTTTACCTACAGAATATCTGTTAACATAAACATGACGTATCCAATGAGCCCATTTTTCCTCTTGAGTTCCATACGGATAAAATGTTGCAGAATACATGTCTTCAACACCATATTTTTCAATGAAATCTTGGAAATTATCATCAAAGCGTTTTCCTGAATATTCCAATCCTGCAGCCGCTGAAAATCCTGCACCTGCACCAATAATCATATAATCAACTTCATCCATTGCTTTTTTTGCATTATCCAATCTTTGAACAAACCTATTCACTATTAATCACCGCCGAATAATAAATTTTTATAACTCAAATAAGTTTCATCATCAAATACGTCAAAAATTACGCATTTTAAGCTAGTTTCATGTGATTTCAAATAATTTTCCACAGTTTTAATTGCAATTTTGGCAGCTTCTTTTTGAGGAAAATTAAATACCCCAGTTGAAATACTACAAAATGCAATGGATTCAAGTCCATTATGACTAGCCAAATCCAAACAAGACATATAACATCTAGCCAAATTTTCACAATCCTTATCTGAAGGGAGTAATCCTTGAGGAATGGCCGGACCAACAGTATGGATAATATATTTTGAAGGAAGATTATAAGCGCTTGTGATTTTAGCACCACCTACCTCTTCGTCCACCCCTTGTCTTTTCATTATGGTATCACATTCTTCCCTTAGCTGAATTCCCGCTGCAGAATGAATTACATTGTCAATACAGTTATGCATAGGGATAAAACAACCAAGCAACTTAGAATTTGCTGCATTAACTATAGCATCAACTTTCAATGTTACAATATCTCCTTGCCACAAAGCAATTTTCCCTTTAACTTTTTTGATGTCTTCAACAGACGTTAAATCTTTATTTAATGTTTCATTTGATAAAAATTCATCTTGAACTTTTAAGAATTCATCAGAAATATCACCAGGCAATCTAACATTCCTTAATGATCGAAATAATACTTTTTTATCCTCAAAATTATTTGGAATATCAATTCTTTCGCCTCTTTCTTCAATCAAATAATTAATTAGGAAGTCCAATTGTTCTTGAATATCGATTTTAATCTCCTCCATCCCATAATTATTTATAGTATTTATGCATTTAAATAATTAGGTAACCTAATAGAAACCTGATAAAAACTCTAATATAATCAATATACTAAAAAAACCATATAAAATATAAATACATGCAAAAAAAATCAAATTAATCTATAAAAAAGACTTATTTTTTAAAAATATGAGTATATTACCATTAATAAAATCATCAAAAAGTAATATTAAGTAAATTAAGAATATGCTTAATATTTATGATTAATAAGTCAAATAACACCCCAATTATGTACAATGGATTTTGCCCGCATACTATACAAAATATAAGCCCCACCTAAAAACAGCTAAAACAAGCATGGAAAATAATTATTTAAAAAACTCTTTTTATAAAAATAAGAATGAATAATGATTGATTAATATATTTAATAACCAATACCAAGTTATTA
>ONYG01000220.1 GCA_900321995.1 uncultured Methanobrevibacter sp.
AGAAATAGGTTGTTTTAAAGGGGAGAATACAAAAAACATTTTAGATTATTGCTTAATTAATGATTCTAAGCTAATATGTATTGATCCGAATCCAGACCCTATTTTTAATCCTGGAGGTTTTAAAGAGAAGTTTGGAGATAAATTTGAATTTTATAAAGAATTAAGTTTAGAAAGAATTTCTTTATTGGACAATTATGATGCAGTTCTCATTGATGGAGATCATAATTGGTATACTGTGTATAATGAATTAAAATTGATTGAAAAAAAATTTAATAATAAGAATTTTCCTTTGATTATTTTACATGATGTATCCTGGCCATATGCAAGAAGAGATCTTTATTATAATCCCCAAAACATTCCTTTAGAATATAGGCATCCTTATAAAAAGGCAGCTATTTTTCCAGGTATTGAAGAACTTGTAGAAATTGGTTTAAATCCTACTCTTAATAATGCAATTTATGAAAATAATCCAAAAAATGGGGTTTTAACTGCGATTGAGGATTTTTTAAAAGAAACTTCTTTAGATTTATCATTTTATTCTTTCAATGTATTTTATGGATTAGGCATAATCTGTTCAGATTATTTAATCGATGAAGAAACAATTCTAAAAATTTTTTATGAAAGCAATATTATTGGCCTTTTAGAAGAAACATATTTAAAAATAAGATTTTCTAATGAAAGGATTATTCATGAAAAAAATAAAATGATTGCTGACTTAAATGGTAATGTTTCTTCTTTAAATCTTAAGGTTAATGAGTTGGATAATATTAATTCTTCCTTAGATGAAAAAGTTTCTAAGTTGGAGAATTCTAATGTTCTTTTGGAGGATAGGGTTTCTGTTTTGGATGGTGTTATTTCTTCTAAGGATAAGGTTATTGCTGATAGGGATGGTGAGATTTCTAAGTTAGAGGGTTATGTTTCTTCATTTAAGACTAAAATTAAAGAGTTTGATAAAGATGTATCCTCTTTAAATCTCAAGATAGATGAATTGGGTAAGATAAATTCATCATTAGATAAAAAAGTTTTCGAGTTGGAAAAAATAAAGAATAATCAAGAAAATGTTATTGAGAATTTAGAAAAAGAAAATTACTCTTTAAGTTATCAGAATGATAGTTTAAAAGAGGATAATTTAATATTAGTTAAAACAAATAAGATGTTTTTAGATGATTTAAGAGATTTAAATCTCCGCAATCAAGATTTAGAAGAAACTATTACAGAATTAAAAAATGATCATGCCATATTGGAAAAAGAGAAAGACTCAATATTAAATTCTAGGAGTTGGAGAATCACAAGTCCTTTAAGGAGGATATTTAGTTTTTTTAAATAATTAGAATTTTATTTATATATCATTTAAGGAAATCTATATTAATTTTTTATCTATTTTGATGAGGCAGTTTATGACATATGCAGTATTATTATCTGGAGGTATTGGAACAAGAACTGGCCTTGATATTCCAAAACAGTTCTTTAAAATAAATAATAAACCATTATTGGTTTATTCAATTGATAAATTTATTCCTGTAAAAGAATTTAAGAAGATTGTTGTATCTTCACCAAAAGAGTATATTGAAAAAACTACAGAATTAGTCAATTCCTTTTTTCCAAATGATGATCGTATAGTAGTTATTGAAGGTGGCAAGACTCGTCAAGACACATTAATGAATTCTGTGAATTATATTAAGAGCATAGATGATTCCAATCCAATTGTCATTAATCATGATGCTGCAAGAATATTTGTATCAACTGAACATATTCGTGAGTGCATAAAATGGACAAATGAATATGGCGCAGCAAGTCCTATGATTCCATCTACAGATGTTATTGTGGAGATGAAAGATAATTCAGTTTCAAATATGCCAAATAGATTTGATTTAGTTCATATACAAACTCCACAAGGCTTTAGATTAAATGAATATCTTGATTTGTTCAATAGTTTAACTGATGAGGAAATTGAGGGGGTTCATGAGATTGTAAGTGTTTATTTTATGAGAAATAAAGAGGTATATTTATTTAATGGTGAAAAGAGTAATTTTAAAGTAACAGATATATCTGATGTAGAGTTGGCAAAATTTATTTTAAGAAAATAATACAATATTGATTTAAGAAATTTTATATGGATAATGAGGTGATTAGATGTTAAATGTAGCAATAATTGGAGCTGGAGCATTAGGAACTGCTTTAGCACAAAGTTTATCAAAAAATTTAGATAATGTTTATTTATATGCACGTCGACAGAAAGTTGTAGATGATATAAATAATCTTCATTATAATAAGGATTATTATCCTAATGTCAAATTAAATGAAAATATTCAAGGGATTAATGAGTTTGGCATATTATCTGATGCAGATTGTGTTGTTTTAACAATTCCTTCTTCTAATTTAAGAGAGATTATGAAACATTTAGTAGAGTTCATTCCTAAGGATTGTTTAATTGTATCTACAATTAAAGGGATAGAAAAATCTACATCTAAAACAGCTAGCGATATAATTAAAGAAATTGCTGAAAATCCTGTAGCTATTTTATCTGGTCCTAATATTGCAAGAGAGATAGTATTAAATTTACCTGCAGCAACTACAATTGCAATTGATTCAAAAGAGTTTGAAGATCCTATTCGTGAAATATTTGAATCTGATGAATTTAAATTGCAATTTAATTTTGATCCTATAGGAACAGAATTTTGTGGGGTGTTAAAAAATATTTTAGCTATTTCTACTGGAATCTGTGATGGCTTAAATATTAATGATAGTGCTAAATTTGCTGTTTTAAATAAAGGTTTTGTTGAAATTCAAGATATCATAGTTAATTTAGGCGGTCAACCGGACACTATCCTTAATTATTGTGGTTTTGGAGACATGGTTACAGCTTCTACATTGACTGTCAGTAGAAATCATACTTTAGGACAATTTTTCGGACAGAAAATTGTTATTGATGAAAATAAAACAGGGATTGTTTTTGAAGGAAAAAATTCAATTAAAAGCATAAAAAAATTATGTGATGAAAAGGATATGGATAGTGCAATTGTTGATTTTGTCTATGATGTAATTATTAATAAAATTAATCCAGAATATGCTTTTGAACAATTATGGAGAAATTTATAATTTATTAATTAATTTTTTAAATACATGGTAAAAATATTTAAGAATTGAAGTTAAAAAAATATTTTTTGTTTAAAAGTATGGGGAACAATATGAAAGGTATAGTATTAGCAGGTGGTTCTGGAACAAGATTATATCCAATTACAAAGGCTGTTTCCAAGCAGTTATTGCCTTTATATGATAAACCAATGATTTATTATCCAATTTCTGTTTTAATGTTGGCAGGAATAAAGGAAATATTGATCATTTCAACCCCAAGAGATTTGCCAATGTATGAAGATTTGCTTGGAGATGGTAGTGATTTGGGAATAAGTTTTTCATATGAAGTTCAAGAGAATCCAAATGGATTAGCTGAAGCTTTTATCATCGGAGAGGAATTCATTGGTGATGATAATGTGGCTCTTATTTTAGGAGATAATGTATTCCATGGACATAGATTTAGTGAAATTTTAAAAAGAGCTATGAAACTGGAAGAAGGTGCAATCATATTTGGTTATTATACTCAAAATCCCGAAGCATTTGGAGTTGTAGAGTTTGATGAGGAATGGAATGTTTTGTCTGTTGAAGAAAAGCCAGAACATCCTAAATCAAATTATATTATCCCAGGATTATATTTTTATGATAATGATGTAATTGAGATTGCAAAAAATGTTAAGCCTTCTGATAGGGGCGAAAAGGAAATTACTTCAGTAAATGATGAATATCTTAAAAGAGGAAAGCTTAAGGTTGAGCTTCTTGGTAGAGGAATGGCTTGGTTAGATACTGGTACTCATGATGGTTTATTGGAAGCGGCTAATTTTATTGAAACTATCCAAAAGAGGCAAAGTGTTCATGTAGCTTGTCTTGAGGAAATTGCTTTTAATAATAACTATATTTCTAAAGAGAAACTTCT
>ONYG01000014.1 GCA_900321995.1 uncultured Methanobrevibacter sp.
AATTGTTGCACATACAATTGTTGTTAATGCAACAGTTTATATATGATGAAAATTATATTAATAAAATACATTAATTCTATACTGAATTAAGATAATTTTATAATAGCATTATAAAAAAATATAGGAGCAAAATATGTCTTTAGAAAAGCTTAAAGAAAAAGATGCTTCTGAATTTCCCATAGGAAAGCTAATCACAATGATTGCAAGAGGACATAGCTTTTACTTAAACCATCGCCTTGAAGAGCTAAACATAAACGCTTCACAATTGCACAACCTCTTTGAAGTAAAGCATGCAAGCAAAATCAATCAGGATGAAATCGCAAGAAGATGCAATGTGGATAAGGGCTCAGTTGCAAGAACCCTAAAAAAGCTTGAGGATAAAGGATTAATACTTAAGGAAATCGATGAAAACAATAGACGCCAAAATAAGATTTCCCTTACAGAAAAGGGAGAAGAGGTCATTGAAGAGTCATTGAAGATATTAGACGAATGGGAAAATGAGATCTTTGGAGAGATAGACGGCGAAAGACAGGAAATCCTGCAGGAATTCCTAAAGGAAACTGTAATAAAAACAATTTCTCTCAACAAGGATTTAAAAAAGAAGGAATCAGAAGGAAAATGATGAATTTTTAATAAATTCATAAATAATTAAATTACAATTAGAATTCTTTAAAGAAATTCATAAAAAAACAAAAAAATTACAATTAAAAATCTTTAAAGGAAAAAAATAATTAAATCACGATTAAGAAATTTTTAATAGAAATTCAAAAAATAGGACTATATTTTAAAAATGGGAGATAACTAATGTCAGAAACTAATGTAAAAAACAGCAATATTGAAATGATTACAGGAGACCCTAAAAGGGCTATAAGAAAGCTAAGTGTTCCTATGATGATATCTATGCTCCTTATCATGATGTATAACATTGCAGACAGTATTTGGGTAGCTGGACTTGGTGCAGACGCACTTGCAGCAATCGGATTCATCACCCCACTATTCACTGTCCTTGTTGGACTTGGAAATGGTATTGGAGCAGGTGCAAACTCTCTTATTGCAAGATACATAGGAGCAAATAACTTTTCCCAGGCAAATAATGCAGGATTACATGCAATATTATTATCAATCATAGTAAGTGCAATATTCACATTCATCATGATTGCAGCAATGGTGCCTATACTAAATCTTATGGGAGCAGGAAATACAATCAAATATGCCCTAGATTATGGATACATAATATTCGGATTCCTATTCATATTCGTATTCTCAGGAGTGGAATCTGCAATATTCAGATCTGAAGGGGATATGAGAAGAGCAACCATAGCAATAGCAGTAACAGCAATACTTAATATAATTTTAGACCCAATATTCATCTATTACTTAAATTTTGGAATTACAGGTGCAGCATGGGCAACCATCATATCCTGTACAATGTCTATTCTTGTAATGAGTTATTGGATTTGGGGTAAAAAAGACTTATTCCTTGACTTAAGTCTAAAAAACTTTAAGTATAGCTCTCAACTCATTATAGACAATCTTCAAGTGGCAATTCCATCAACACTTGAAAATGTAATATTTTCTGCACTTGCAATCATAATCAACTCCATGCTTGTGATTGTGGCTGGAACAACAGCAGTGGCAGTATATACAGCATCCATGAGAATCGTCCAATTAACAATGATACCTTTAATTGGTATTGGAACTGCAGTTCTTACTGTAGCAGGAGTTGCATACGGTGCCCATAATTATAAAAACCTTAAGACAGGACATAGCTATGCAATAAAAATAGGATTTATCATATCCATCGCTCTTGGAGCAATTATGGTCATATTCTCAAATCAAATAGCTACCGCTTTCAGTTACACTTCAGCAAGTTCAGCTCTTGCACCTGAAATTGCAACTGCAATAAGCGTATTAAGCCTATTCGTCCTTGCAATACCTCATGGTATAATGTCATCCATGATGTTTCAGGGAGTCGGTAAGGGAACCTATTCATTTATCATTACTGTGCTTAGGTCACTTATAGCAGAATCCGTATTCGCTTATCTTTTCTGTTTCATATTTGGATGGGGACTTGTTGGAATTTATGCAGGAGTAGTATTCGGTTGTTTCGTAGGAGGAACAGTAGGATACATTTGGGCTAAATTCTTCATCAAGAAGTTTAAGGCAGAAAGTGAAGATAAGTATGATGGTATAGAATCTAAATAATAAAAAATAATAGGGTAAAATACCTAAATAATATAAAAAATAAAGGATATGTGAA
>ONYG01000210.1 GCA_900321995.1 uncultured Methanobrevibacter sp.
AATGCAGTAAAAATCGCCTCTGATAAGATAAAAACCAAAGAATTCTTTAAATCAATAGGTCTTAATGTTCCACCTGCTAAGGTTTTAAAGAAGGATGATTTTGAAAATGAGAAGGAATTTATAGAAAAATTAGGTTTTGATTTTCCTATCGTATTAAAGCAAGGTGAAGGCCAAGGTGGTAAAGACATTTGCATAACAAATGATTTTACAGATGTTTCAGATTATTTCAACCTCTTTGATGAGGCCCTTATCGAAAAATTCATTGAAGGAAGTGAAGTATCTATTGAAGTGATTGGTTGGAATGGTGAATATTTGCCATTGGTACCGGTCTATAAGGGAGAAACTAATCTTGAAGGAATTCATCCAATAAAAAGACTTAGATATGGTCCTTGTGATTTTGAATCAATTGACAATGAAGAATTTAGAAAACTAGCAAAACATATTGCAAGCAATCTTAAATCTGAAGGAACCATTGATATGGATTTAATTTATTCAAAAGAGGAAAATAAAGTTTATGCTATTGAAATAAACACTCGTCCAAGTGGAACAAGATATTTGTCCTTTGCTTGCACAGATTTAAATCCATTAAATTTGCTTGTTGATATTGCAACAGGAAATTTTGATATAGAAGAATTTGAAGAAAAGATGAAGAGTTATTATACTTTAGAGATACCAATTGGTGATTATAAAGGTCCAGAACCTCAAAAGCCATTAAAAGAATATATTAATAATAATTTCATAGTTCATGGTCCTAAAGGATATCAAAGAATTACCATAAGAGGAAATACTCGTGAAGAAACTTTTCAAATAGCTAAAGAATTAACAGGTAATGATTATAGTATTTGATATTATAATATTAATTTTTAATTCATTTTCTTTTTTTCATATAGGACTTATTTTAATTTAAATTCATTTAAATCCATTTTTTATCTTTTATTCTAATTATCATTCTTATTTTATATTTTTATTCATTTTTAATGATTTATTTTTATGTAAATGTCATGTTTATGCTTTGATATTACCAAATTCCTAATGTTAATATCATTGTAATATCATTTTTCTTATATATAAATAAAATATAAATATAAAGATAAACAAAAAATATTATGATATAATAAATTAATCGATTTTAAGTAAATTTTCAGTTTTTACTTTTATGAAATTTATTAAATTTTATGTTAAGTGTGATAAATATGGCTTTAAAGAATCTACTGTTAAAATTTTTAATAACTTTCTTTGCAACAGTAATCTTTACCTGGTTTGTAAGGAAAGCATTAAGGGATGCAAACTTAACTGACAACCCTATTGTAAGTGAACATAGGCATAAGGCAGGAACCCCAACCATGGGTGGAATAGCTTTCTTATTTACTGTTTTACTTATTTTATCTTTGTATTATAGAAATACTGACATTTTAATTATTTCATTTATCATGCTTACCGGCGGAGTAATGGGATTACTTGATGATTTACTGGGTCTTAGAGTAAAAGAACATCAAAAGGTTGTTAAGAATATCAGTGATTCTGTTGTTCCTATCGGATTACTTGACTTAGGTGTAGGTGAAGAGGCAAGAATTACCACTCAAAAAGCTAAAGAGCAAGTTGGTGCTTTAGTTGAAGAGGGCAAATTGGAAGTTGTAGCTGAAATTCCAATTAAATACGAGCCAAGTGAAGAGGTAAAGATCATTGTACAATTAATACCTGGTTTGTTTTTGGCTTTTACTGGTGCAGTAACAACTTTAGGAGGATTTGAGTTAGGTCTTTTAGCATATCCTATTTTGATAATAGGTGTTTTAGGTTCAATCAATGCAGTAAATCTTATTGATGGAATGGATGGTTTAGCTGCAGGTATAATAGCTATCGCATCTGCATTTTGTTGTCTTTATGGTTTGATGTTTGGAAATCCTTTGGCAGTCTATCCATTTGGCCTATTAGGTACAATATGTCTTGGATTTTTAGTATTCAATAAGTATCCCGCTTCAATCTTTATGGGAGATACAGGATCTTTCGTTTTAGGTACAGGTTATGCAGCAGCAGTATTGTTAACTGACATGCCTTACTTTGGAGTACTTGCTTTATCTGTACCAATCGTATCAACCATTATAAGTTTAATGCACAGAGCACATATAATTACTTTACCTGTAGAACCTTTGCATCATACCTTAAATTATAAGGGAATGTCTGAAATCAAGATTGTATTAAGTTATTGGTTATTAACTTTCATTGTTTGCGTAATTGGTATATTAGGTAAATTATACCTCTTTTCATAGATGGGAATTAGGTATAATAAGATTTTTTATAGATTTGATTATTCAAGATTCCAATATTTCAATGAATTATAATATTGGAATATAATTTACTTTTACTTTTTATTTTTATTTTATTTTTAACAAACACTTTTAAGGGATTGAAATGTCAAAAACATATTTTTTAAATGAATTAGCTGACAGCGTATCTTCTTTAAATACTTTTTCTATCAATCAACTTGCAGATTCAATTGGCGGTAAAATTTATGGATTAAATGATTATAAGCCTTCCAATGGATTTACAGGAATATTTGAAACATTAAACGAAGCTCAAGAAGGAGATATTGTAATTAGGCATTGGATTAATGGTAAAGGTGTAGAAATAGCAAATGAAAAAAATGTGGCTTGTCTAATTACATTAAATCCACAGGAAGATGCATTGGAGGTAGCGGAAAAACTTCAATTTCCGGTTATTGTTGTGGAAAGAATAGAATTTGCAAATGCATTTGCATTAAAATGGACAATCGACAATTTGGTTCCTAATTGTAAAAGGGTTGTTATTAGTGGAACAAATGGAAAATCTACAAGTTCCCACTTGATTTATCATATTTTATCCCATGCAGGATATAAGGTCTTTACAAATACTGATGCAAAATCAGAATTCAATACCTTAATTGATCCTATGGTAGCTAAATTGATTTCTGAAGAGGTTTTAGAAAATCAAGGAATCGACCCTAGAATATTTAATTTTATATGTGACATTCCAAACAAGGAAGTGTTTGATTATTTGGTTATAGAAGTCTCAGAGGTTCAAGGTTGGGGAACAGATTTGATGAAAGATCATGCTTTAATCATGTCTTCAGCCATCAATCCTGATGTTGGTGTTGTAACAAATGTTGCTATGGACCATATTGGTCTTGTAAACTCAATAGAAGAGGTTTTTGAAGAAACATCAGGTGTAGTTAAGGCAACAAATAAAGGTGGAATAGTTCTTAACTTTGATGATGAAAATGTATTTGCAATGAAGGAATTTGCAAATGAGGGTGTAGAAACCTACTTTACTTCAATGGAAAAGTCCTCTATTGCAGATTATGATGCCGATAATGATAGGAAAGTCTATTTTGATAGGGAAGAAAA
>ONYG01000031.1 GCA_900321995.1 uncultured Methanobrevibacter sp.
CATAGAAATACCAATATCTGCCTGTCTTAAAGATGGTGCATCATTAATGCCGTCTCCCATCATTGCAACTCGCTTATCATTAGACTGGAATTGCCTAATTTTTGAAATCTTATCTTCAGGTAAGCAACCATACTCCAAATCAACAATATCCACTTGATGGGCAAAATGCTTAGCTGCATTTTCATTATCCCCAGTTAATAATGAAGAACCAATGCCTAAATGACGTAATTTAATAATAATTTCTGCAGCATCTTCTCTTAATTCATCAGACAATAAAACAGCACCTAAAAAATTCTCACTTCTGCCAATAAATATTGCAGATGCCCCCTGATTTAGTTCAGTTTTTAGAGATTCTTCAATAAAATTTTGAGGTATATTGATGTTTAGGGATTTTAAGAATTCCTCATTACCTGCACATAAAGTGCTTTCATTCAATTTAGCCTTCACACCTTTGCCTACAATAATTTCAAAGTCAGAAACCTTATCTAAAGCATCATTATAATTATCTTTATAATATTTGATAATTGCTTTTGCTAAAGGATGCTCAGAAGGACTCTCTAAGGAAGCAAGCAGAAAAATCAATTCTTTTTCACTGATATTAGAATATGGGATGATTTTGCTAAGTGCTGGTTTACCATAAGTTAAAGTACCAGTCTTATCAAAAATCATCTGATCTATTTTTGTTAATTTCTCAATGGAAATACCCTCCTTAACTAAAATACCCACTTTAGTCAAGTTAGCAAGGGATGCCATAATTGCAGTTGGAGTTGCAAGAACTAGTGCACAAGGACAGAAGACCACTAAAATGGTTACTGCACGGATGATTTCCCCAGTAATAATCCAAGTGCCTATAGAACATAAGAATGCAATTATTACTATCCATGTCGCCCACTTATCTGCAGATTTTACTACTTCAGCATTATCAGGATTAGCAGATTCCACTAGTTTGATCAATTTTTGAAGAGAACTGTCTTCCCCTTTTTTAATTGCTTTCATTATGAAGGAACCATAAAGATTTATAGTTCCACTGAACACTTCATCACCAATTACTTTATCAACAGGGATTGATTCACCAGTCATAACAGATTGGTCTATAGAAGATTCTCCAGAGATAATTATGCCGTCTACAGGAATAACTTCACCAGGAACAACCTTTAAAATATTTCCAACATCAATTGAATCTGCTGAAATCTCCATTTCAGTTTCATTAGCTTCATTATAATTTTTAATCAAAGTACCCTTTGTAGGACTTAAATCCACTAATTTCTCTATACCTGATCTTGTTTTTGATACTGTATACTCTTCCAAAAATCCGCCTATTGCCATAATAATTGCAATAACACCTGCAGCAAATAATTCACCAATAATAATTGAGGAGATAATTGCTATTGATACAAGAACATCTGCCTTTATATCAAACTCTGTTATAAGTCCAATAACGGCTTCTTTAATAATTGGCAAACCACAAAACAATATTGCAATCCAAATAAAACTTATTCCATTTAAAGTCAATCCTAAAAAATTTAGAATTACTGCAATTATTGATATAATTATAAAGAGAACATCACGACTTTCATCGCTTAAGAAAAATTCTTTAAAATTCATAAGATACAACCCTAAAACTATATAGGTATACCCCCATAGGTATAAAATATTTTTAAAAAAAAATATGAATTTAAAAATTATAAACGAGAATAATATTCTAAGATTGAAGAGATATCAGTTAAAGCCTCATCAGTATTTCCTTCGTCTATAGCATCTTTTACACAATGGTTCACATGTCCTTCAACAATAATGTGACCTACTTTATGCAATGCAGATTTAGTGGCATTAACTTGCATTAAAATGTTTTCACAAGGAATATCTTCATCAATCATACGATCAATAGCATTTAATTGACCTATAATTTTTTTTAATCTTCTATGAAGATTTTCAGAATCCATACATTGTTTCAAAATAACACAACCAAAATATTTATACCCCTATAGGTATACACACATAATTAATCTATATGTATTGCTATATAAATTATTAGGTTAATAAAAATTTAATAAATATAATTAAAATTAAATCAATATGAAAAAAATTAGAAAAACTAAAAAAAGAAAAAATGAATTAAATTAAAAAATAATTAATTAAACAAAAGAATAAAAATTAAATATAAGCATACTATTAATCAATTAAAATTGACTATTAAAACTAATTTTTAAACATACAACTTAATTCAAAAAATTAAGCATAAGTTAAATTAATATTTAAACAGACGATCTAATTCATAAAATTAAGCATAACTTAAATTAATTTTTAAACATTCAACTTAATTCATAAATTTAAAATTTTAATTTAATCCTAATTTTTCTGGGAAATAAGTATCTACTACATACTCAAGCCCATACTTTGAGAAAGATTGCTGTTCTGCTTTTTTACCAAGCTTAAGCATCTTTTTAATTTCTGTTTGCCAGAAATCAGTTTGATACCTTGGGTCTTTAGATAGCTCCTTAAGCCTTAAAACGTCAATGTCCTTAAGAGGATCAGTTGGAAGGTCATAATTTTGAATATCACTTGCAGTTACTCCAATGAACTTAGCATTTGGAGTAGCTAAATCGTGATTTACGTGAGCTAATTTTGCACTTCCGGAAATAATTACCTGTGCAATGTGGAATCCCCAAGGGTCTCCGTCGTTACAGATATAAAC
>ONYG01000015.1 GCA_900321995.1 uncultured Methanobrevibacter sp.
ACTCCCTCTTTTTCTGCAATCTCAAAGAACTGGCTGCAAAATGAGACCTTGGTGGCAAGCCAAGCATTCTCCATATATTTGACTAACTCAGCAGTTCTTGAATCTGTGATTGTGAATCTGTGTCTACCATCATATGCATTTTGAAGAATCTGAACTGCCTTAATGCAATATTCCTTATTTCCTCCCAAAATGGTGAAGTCAAATTCAAAATTCCTGTTATGCTGTGTTGAGCCATAATATTCAGGAGAAAAAACTACTTTTTGACCTGTTTCCTCTTTAATCAATTCTGTTGTTCCTGGAAGTATTGTGCTTTTGATTACAAATACTCCATCTTCCTTCATTTTGTCCTTGTTTTCATTGATTGCATTGATGACTTCACTGCAATCGCAAGGGATTTCATCATCAATGAATGGAGTGTTTACGCAAATGAATGCAATGTCATAGCCCTCTTCCAATGGAAATTGGGAAATCTTCTTGTCTTCTATTTTATACTTATCAAAAATATCTGGAGATAAGGATTTTATTTCCTTTTCCAAATTCCTTCCAACCACTCCATAGCCAATAATCAATACATTATACATTTTATCCCCTCGCTTATCATTTTTCCGACAATATGGCAAATCATGAAGATCCTATCATTTAAAAATAATACCTAATAAAAATTAAACTTCTTAATAAAATTTTAAGCCCATTATAAGGATTCTCTATTAAAAAATAATGAAAAGAAAAAAAGAAAAGAAACATTAAATTTATTTATTAATCCTATTTTGCACCAATGACCTTATTTACATATGGAATTCTATTGAATATTGCCATAACCACTATTGAAAGCCCCAAGGTTCCTACAAATAGAAGAACTACAGTTACCGGATATGGTAAGTGAGGAAGGAACACTATCATCAATAAATGCAAAATAAACAGATGTATGAGATAAATTCCATAACTATACTTAGCTATTGTAAATGAAGATTTTCTAAGGAATCCATCTTTATTTTGGAATATATCCATCTTTTTGGTGTCAATGTTTCTATAAACCAGGAAAAGACCAATGGATTCCAAAGCCACAAATATGCTATACCTGCTAAAGTAATATATTTCATTAGGACTTGACCAGAAATAGGAAGTAATCATTGCAGAAACCATTCCTATAAGCAATATGATTATGGAGTTTCTTAAGCTGGTAAACACTTCCCTGTCGGTATGCCTTAAATAGTAACCTGCAACAACCATACCGATTGGGCCTGCAAAATAGGTTAATCTTACAGGGAATTGCCATAAAACGGATTTTTCAAAAATGCAGGTAATCAGCCATAGCACAAGGAAATACTCAACTTCCTTCATGGATGCTCCCTTAAGCCATCTGTTGAATATAGGCATGATCAAATATGTGCCTAATATCATCCAGAAGAACCAATATTGACCAAACCATTTGTTATCACCTAATAAACATTCCCTTAGATACCATAAGAATGTCCAAGCTCCAGTGATAGGCTCAAAATGGGTAAATCCAAAGTCATTGAATATAATGAGACTACGAGGATATACTACAGGAATCAAAAGAACCAAGATGGCAATCAGAATCCCCCAAAATAAGAAAGGTCCTACAATACGAGGGATTCTTTTTCCTAAAAATGATTTGATGTCCCAATCCCTACCTAAAGAAAGTGCTCCTGACAACATTAAAAATATATCAACACCACATCTACAGCAAGTTCCTAAAAAATCAGTTATCCACCAACTGAATGATGGCATTATAGAGTATCCGGGCACAGCCATGAACCCTACTCTTTTAAAAATATGAAAGAGAATAACAGCAATTATTGCCAATGCTCTCAAATAATCCAAATAAATAATGCGCTTTTTTTTAGTTTTATTAGCATCTAATGTTTCACTCATAATCATCCACTCTTATGATTAAATTTTTTAATTTATTAAAATATAAACTTATCTAAAAAAAAGCAATGTTAAAATCAATGAAAATTAGAAATTGAAGCGTAAATGGAAATTTATTTTCATATATGAATATAACTTATTTAAATAATAGTATAAACATAAATTAAAGTAGAATAAATTGATTATATTAAGTCAATTAATCGGATAGATAAAAATTATATTTAAAAATTTAGTTAATAAGGGATTTATTAATTAAAAAAAATTGGAAAGATATTATTATTTAAATTTGCCAAAGGAGATAAATATGATCCCAAAAGTCATGATAATTCTTGGAAGCGCATCCGATAAGGATGTTGCGCTCAAAGCCATTAAAATCTTGGAAAAGCTTCAGATTCCATACAGCTTGAAGGTGGCATCTGCACATAGGACCCATGATAAGGTCAAAAGGCTTGTAATAGATGCAACCAAGAATGGTGTGGAAGTGTTTATAGGAATAGCAGGGCTTGCAGCACACTTGCCAGGGGCAATAGCTGCATACACCCATAGGCCTGTAATCGGAGTTCCAGTTGAAGGGGCGGTTGGAGGCATTGACGCGTTGTATGCATGTGTGCAAATGCCGTTTCCAACAGCAGTCACAACCGTTGGAATAAACAGGGCAGACAATGCGGCAATACTTGCAGGCGAGATAATTGCAAGCTATGATGAAGGGGTTTCCCGAAACATTTCCGTATTGCGTGAAGAGTATCAAAGAAAGGTTGAAGCCGGAGAGAAGGAATTGTTTGAAAGCATTGAAGGGGAATACTTCCAAAAGGATTTCCTCACTGACGAAAAGTATGAGAAGATCGAATTTGAAGAACTTGATGACACTCCGGATGTGATGATCCTTGCAGGCAGCTATTCAGATATGGAAATAGCCAAGGATGTTGCAATATTGCTTGAAAGGATGAAAATAGAATATAAGCTTGACTACATATCTCCCATCAGACATGCAAAGGACTTTGAATCATACATGAGCAAAAGGAACAATGCAAAGATATTCATAGCAATCAGCGGACTTTCAGCACTTGTAGCAGGCAGTGTTGTGGCATTGACTGAAAAGCCTGTAATCGGCGTTCCCTGCTCTAAAAAACTAAACGGCCAAGATGCTCTTTTGACTATGGCAAACATGCCTCCAGGAGTTCCTGTCGGAACCGTTGGAATTGACAATGGAAGAAATGCCGCAATAGTTGCAGGTGAAATCCTTGCAATATCCAATAAGGACATTGAAAGGAACTTGAAATGGATCAAGTATAAGAATGCAGACTTATAGTCCAAAACTAAAAATTATTCATAAAAACTGATTAAAGAAATACAGAACAGAACTCTTATAATTAATTATTATCATCGAAAAATACAAGTGGATAACATGGTACCTAAAAAAGTTAAAACTGGAGCATTGAAAGTTAAAGATAGAATCATAAACTCATTAATCTATAATACCTACTATCATTCCAAAGTAAACGAAAAGATCGTTTATCTTGAATCAAGAGATGGGAATGATTTTACAGGAAACATATTGCGAATTGCTGAAGAGCTTTCAACAGGAGAATACGGAAATTACAAGATATATGTTTTTGCAAAGAAAGAGATACATCCTAAAATCAAGGAATTGGAAGAGACATATAATCTTAAGATTCATAAGATTATTGCAAAGGAAGCACTTGCAACAAGAGTTCTAGAGAAAGCGAAATACATTATCCACGACTCAGGAATCAGGCCAAAATATGTCAAGCGTCCTGAACAGATAGTCCTGAATACCTGGCATGGAACTCCACTGAAGTATATGGGAATAGACAACGTTTCAGAAGAGCATAGGGTTGGCAATATACAGCATCCATTTTTATCTGCAGATTATCTGTTATATCCAAATGACTATATGCGCGAAAAGATGATGGACGGGTATATGATTGAAAAAATATACCAAGGCAAAATATTAATGGAAGGATATCCAAGAAACAGCGTATTTTTCGATGATGAAAGAAGGGAAGAGTTAAAATCCAAACTTAATCTTAGTGATAAAGAGATTTTTGTCTATATGCCTACCTTTAAAGGTCTTTTTACAGATAGAAAAGACGAAGAGCAAAAAAATGAAGTGGAAGGGTATTTGGATGAACTTGATAAGGAGCTGAAGGACAATCAAGTCTTGTTTGTAAAGCTGCATCAGTACAATCAATCCAAATTAAACTTCAACAAATACAACCACATCAAGCCATTTGTAGAAGCTTATGAAACATATGATGTTCTTAACATGGCTGATGTTTTAATAACTGATTATTCAAGCGTTTTTTTTGATTTTGCAAATACAAAACGTAAAATCGTCCTCTTTAATTATGATGAAGAGGATTACATGCGCTATCGCGGAACATATTTCCCCCTCAGTGACTTGCCTTTCCCTAAGGTGCAGACTGTTGAAGCTTTGCTTAAGGAGATTAACAGCCCAAAGGAATACGATGACAGCGAATTTTTAGAAAAGTTCTGTACCTATGACAGCCCAGATGCTGCAAAATACATCTGCCAACACATATTCAAAGGAGAGAAGGTCTGCAGGGAAGAGGAAGTCAATAATGGAAATCCCAATATCCTGATTTGGGGAGGCGGATTGAAAAACAATGGAATCACCTCTTCATTAATCAATGTATTGTCAAATGCAGATAGGGAAAGATATAACTTCTTCATCTCATATCGCCAATGGGATGAGAACATCATAGATACCCATGAGGAAACATTTAAGAGGATTCCTGATAACGTTGAATTCATGCCTTTAAGATCTAGAATTAACCCCACAATCACTGAAACAATAAGACTAATGAGATTCATCAGATCCAATAAAGACAAGGAATTCCCTAAATCCCTTGAAAAACTATTCAAAAGAGAGCTTGACAGAATGTATCCTGGCTTCCCATTTGATAGGATGGTAAACTTCGATGGATATGGAATAGACGAGCAGATACTATTTGCCCATACCGATAAAAAAAGTGCTACTTGGGTTCATAATGATATGGTTCAGGAATTAAAGACAAAAGGAAATCAAAAAAGAAACGTGCTGAAATTCCTATATAACAACTATGACACAGTTGCAGTTGTTTCACCAGATTTAATCAAGCCAACAAGTCAATTAAGTGGAAGAACAGATAATATAAGAGTTATCCATAACATTAACAATTATGAAAAAATATTGGAAGATGGAAACAAGGAAGTTGAATTGAATAAAAACACCAATGTTTATACAAATAATCTATATGGTCTTAAGGGGGTGCTGGAAAAGCCTGGCAAAAAAATCATAACAATAGGCCGATATTCACCTGAAAAAGGCCATGATAGACTTTTAAATGCATTTGATAAATTTGCAGACGATTATCCAGATACACAATTGATAATCATAGGAGGATACGGCCCTTCATATAAAGAAACTGAAAAATTGGTTGGGGAACTTAATCACTGGAAAAACGTGACTTTAATAAAATGGATTGCAAATCCAATGCCTATCTTAAAGCAATGCGATTTGTTTGTATTGTCTTCCCACTATGAAGGCTGGCCTATGACCATCATGGAAGCCGATACCTTTGAGATTCCAGTCTTTGCTACAGACATTACAGGCACTCAATGGATGAAGGATTATGGAGGATATATCGTTGAAGATTCCGAGGAAGGAGTGCTGCAAGGTTTATACGACTTTGCAGAAGGCAAGGTAAACAGATTAGGCATTGATTATGAAGAATATAACAAGAATGCAGTGGAAGAATTTTATTCCATAATCAAATAGAATTTTAGATGATTTTTACCCTATTATTAAATTAATGCAATGAAGTGATAAAGATGGCAAATGATATGAAAATTATTCAAATCGACAAGGCTGTAGAGACTGAATATGAAGCGGCTAAGATATTAAGACAACACCCTAAGGATA
>ONYG01000272.1 GCA_900321995.1 uncultured Methanobrevibacter sp.
TATAATGATGAATTATCTTGAGGGGAATACTGAAAACCTTGCTAAGATTGGTCCTAAGACAGAATCTGAAAGTGAAATGTTTACAGTGAAGATAAAACCTCTTAGGGAAGTTCCAGAAAAGGAAATAGGTCTTTATGCACTTGCAAAAGGATTGGATATTCACTTGGCAGGATGTCCATATGCTCAGGAATCCTTTAGAATGGAAATTTCCAATATTCTAAAGGACTTATCAAAGGATCATCCTACTATCATGTACTCTACTCTTAGAGGATTTGATAAGATTAGGCCTTATGTTAAGGAAGGATTTACTCATGATTATAAATTTGACAGATGTGAAATCTGTGGAGAGCCTTCTTCTAACAGATTATGCAGGGCATGTACATTTTTAGAAGAGTTGAGTAAATAATTCTTTAAAATAACTCTTTTTATACATTTTTTTATTATTTTATTAATTTTTATTATCTTATAATTTTTTTATCATTTTTTTAACTTTTTTTTATAATATTTTATTTTACAAATAGAAAGTATAGAAAAAAATTAACAATTGTTATATAATTTTATATATGATGATTTACAAAGTATAATTAATAAGAATTCGGAGGATTTAAATGACTTTTAAACTTACTATTAAAGATAAGGTTGAAGAAAGAGAATTAGACGGTTCTTTAACCATTAAAGAATTATTAGATGATTTGGATTTATCTTCTGAAACAATGGTGTCAAAAAAGAATGGCGAAATTGTTGTAGAAGATGTAAATATCGAAGATGGTGATGAAATCGAATTGATTCAAATAATCTATGGAGTATAATTCTGCTAAACCTTTCTTATTTTTTTATTATATCTTCCTTTTTTTAGTTTTTTTTTAATTTATTAAGCAATCCTTTTTTGAATGCATTAGCAATCTATTTTTTAGTTTTTTCTTAGAATCTATTTTTTTATTCTGATTTTTAAATACTCATTATCAATTAATTTTAATAATTTTAAAAATAAATATTTAAATAATAATTATTCAAATAATAATAGATTAGATGATTTTAAAAAACAATATGTATATACAATTGTTAATAAATTATTTTTTTTAACGCTAATGATTCTATTTTAATTTAGGTGATACTATTAGAGTTTACTATAATTGTGGAGCATGTTTCATGAGACAAGCAAAGGAAGCAATAGAACTCTCCACAGATGATGAAGATTTACGATTTAAACTTATTCAAGATATTTTAGCATATATTGGTGAAAACTTTAGCAAGGAAATGTCTTCAAATGCTACAGGTTCTAAGATACACCAATACATAAAGAAGGAGACAGGTTGCTATGACCCTTATAAGAATGAGAAAAGGGAAGGTAATGAAATCGCTTTATCCCTTCTTCCTAAGGTAAGGGAACTTATAAAGGATGATGATAGCTTAGAAACCTATGTGAAGATAGCTATTGTAGGCAATATTCTTGATTTTGGTGCATACACTTTAGATACTGATATTGAAGCACTGATCTTTGAGGGATTAAGCAAGGAACTTGTAATTAATGACATCGATAAGCTTGAAGAAGACTTGAAGAAATATGATAAGGTTCTCTATTTGGTAGATAATACTGGAGAGATAGTATTCGATAAGCTTCTTCTTGAAAAGATAAAGGAGTATGATGTAGACATTACAGTTGCAGTCAAGGAGAGGCCTATTTTGAATGATGCATGTATGGAAGATGCAATTGAGGCAGGTCTTGATGAGCTTGCTACATTAATCAGCACAGGTTCTGATTCTGTTGGTGTAGTTGAATCCATGATATCTGATGAGTTTAAGGAGATATTGACAAGTTCTCCATTTATCATTTCTAAAGGAATGGGCAATTATGAGGGAATAACTGAAATGAGCTTTGATAAACAGGATATCTTCTTTTTGTTCTGTACAAAATGTCCAGCTATTTCAAAGGATTTAGGAGTTGATGAAGGCTCTCATATTTTATCAAAATATTAAATAATTTTTTTAATTTTTAGATTATTTTTTAAATTTAAATTATTCTTTTTTACATATTAAAAAAAGAGTATTCCATATTATAAAAGACTGATTGCTATGAAATTTGGATTTATTGGCTTTGGTGAGGTTTCATATACCTTATCAAA
>ONYG01000022.1 GCA_900321995.1 uncultured Methanobrevibacter sp.
AAACAGAAACAAGCAATTATCTGAAGAACTTAAAGAAGAATCCGGAAAAGGTTTCTTCTCTAGACTCAAAGGAAGATAATCTATTTTTAAGAATTAATTATTTTTATAATTAGTTCTTTTTTTACTATTTTTTACTATCTTTATTATTTTTAATATTTTTATTATTTTTTTATTCTATCTCCTATTTTTTTAGAAATAAACTATTTTTATTTAATTTTTAAAATATTTTTAAAAAAGATGATTAAGTAATTATTTATTTTAAGTTTTAAGATATTTTTAAAAAAAGAGATAAAATAATAAATAATTAATTTAATTACTTATTATCTTATTATTAATAAAACAATTTAAAGCAAATTCAAAAACAACAAGATCAATCCACTTTAATTTTTGTAATTAAAGCAGTTTCACCATATGTTTTAGTGGATTGGAATGAAGTTTTCACATTATACCACTTTCCAACCTTTAAACTTATAGGAATGCTTGCCTGTCCCTTATAATTAGTTGTTCTGATGTATGTTTTACCATTTAATGTAAATTTAACCTTTGTATTCTTAATGATTTTACCATTAGCATCTTTAAAACTAACTGTAAATTGATCTTTTTTATTTTTTAGTTTTGTTTTTAATGCTGTTAATTTTGGTTTTATAACATTAATTGTAATTGATTTGGAACTTGCATTATAATTGCTATCTCCTCTAAATGTGATTTTAGCAGTATATTTTCTGCTGAGAAGATTTATATTTAATGTTGCTATTCCTTTTTCATTGGTTAATTTCACATAATTTTTGTTGCATACATTTATCACAATTTTATTTGCAACAGGTTTATTGTCCTTATTAACTAATTTTACAACTAATTGTGTGCTGTTTCTGTAATATTTCACTAAATCGTTAGCTACAATTGATGTTTTATCCTTTAAAACAGTTACATTAATAGTTTTACTAGGGCTTCTGTAATCATTGTCGTCTAATGAAATTATTGCAGTATAATTTCCACTTAGGAGATTTATATTTAATTTAGCTATCCCTTCTTTATTAGTTGTTACAGTATAGTTCTTACCTACAATGTTGATGATTATATTTTTATTTTCAAGTGCCTGATTATTTTTATCCAATAATTTTACTTCAAGCTGACTATCATTTTTATAGGTTTTTACAAGGTCTTCTGCAATGATTGAACAGTTTTCCTTATCATTAACATCTATTTTTAAGGTTTGATTATCTATTGTTGCGTATATCGCCTTTAGATTTGATTTAGGATTAAATGTTATTTGTGCAGTTCCATTAACCAATTGCATTGTTTTTATAACTCTTCCACCTTCAGCATAGAATTTCACTTTTAAAGGCAAGTTAATGTCTTCATTATATTCACAGATTTCTTTTGTTTCATTGTCAAAATACTGTTTTATGCTTACAGTTAATATATTATCCTTATCCTGGTATATGACTCCATTGCTGGAAGTAAATGTCATTATCAGCCATCTGGAAGCATTTATTTTCCAAGGTTCAATCTCTGAACTATGAGGGGAGTAGTAATAAGGACTTATTTGATTTTGTCCCCACCAGCAGTATTCTAATGTCGCATTATCGTCTAAGGAGATATCTCCGAAATATTCTCCACTTATTATATAATTATTTAAAAGAGCACAGTTTTTCATCAGAAGTTCAGTGTCTTTGAAATTGTTTGATACTGCTGCATGATTTCCTGCATGATTAAATTCAAAGATGGTATTGTAGACTTCGGTTTTAACATGTTGTCCGCTTGGTGGTGCAAGTATTGCTGCTGCATAGAATCTCACTTCATTAAATCCAAAGTAACTGTTATTGATCAATGCATAATTGTGGTTACTTATTGCTCCTCCTGTGTAATTAGTTGTTAAATTAATGAAATTACAGTTGTTTATAGTGATATTTCCTAAATTCAATATTCCTGCAGCAGAATATATTGCTCTGTTTTCAATGAAATTACAATTATTAAATGTTCCTGTTCCACCTAGTGCAAGGCAGGCTCCCACTCCTTTTTCATTTATGATAAAGTTTCCGGTAAAGTTAGTGTTTTCCAGATAGTTTTCTCCAAGGGTATAGATTGCTCCACCATATTGTGCTGCGCTGTTATTTATGATATTGGAATTGTAAATCTTTAATTTTCCAAGATTATTGTAAATTGCCCCTCCGTTTTCACTTCCTGTGGAATTGCTTATTGTGGAGTTGATTATTGTTAATTCTCCACCTTCATTAAATATTGTTCCTCCGTATTTTTCTTCACCTTCAATATGTCCATTGCTTAAGATGAGATTAATTATGGTTAATTTAGTATTCTGACTAATGGAGAATAATCTTGATTGGGATTCTGCATCGATTATTGTAGGGCTTTTTGAATCTCCAATTAGTGTTAATGTTTTATTGATTGTAATGTTCCTATTGTTGTTTCCGGTATAAGTTCCGTTTGCCATATATATTGTAGAATCAGATTTGCTGTTATTTATGGCATATTCTAAACTTTTATATGGATTGGATTCACTTCCACATCCATCTTTATCCTCACCATCTGTAGAAACATAAATTGAATTGGAATCACTTAAAATTGTTTTTTCCCCATTTGCTAATTTAGCTTTAACATTCATTGTGATTAATTCACTTTCAATATCTGTATTTGTTGTCAAATATGGTGATTCTGTCTGTATGTTTGTTAGGGTATCATCACCACTATCTGTTAAGTCTGATGCATTAACAGAGCTTATTAGGCAAAATGCCATTCCCATAACAAAAATTAAAAGGAAAATTTTGCCTATTTTGGTTTTAGTTTTAATGTTTTTTCCTCCTTTCTCCTTATTGAATAAATCAGTATTATTTTTTGGTATAGTTGAATTTTTTTTAATATTTATTTTATTTTCGTTATAAAAAATATTACTTTCGTTATTTTATAATCTTTATTTTTAACTTTTTTTAATATATATTTTTTCTTTTAATTCTTAATTTAATTAATAAGTAATTATTTTAGTGTTATTTTTGATTTTTTCTATTATTTTTCACTTATTTTAGTTTTATTATAAGTTATATTGAAGATAATTTTATTCATAATGAGAAATAAAATAATTATATAAAATTTAAAAAATTAGTTTTCAAATGCTATCGCAAGTTAAAATTATTATTAAAATAAAATATTATTTACTTAATCATTGAGGAATATTTTTGCTTAATATTTTTTTAAAAAATCTTTAAGTTATTAATATTTTTTCTAAAAAAATAGTCAAATTTTTTAGATTTTTTAATGGTAAATTTGTTTCATTATTATCAAAATATTT
>ONYG01000260.1 GCA_900321995.1 uncultured Methanobrevibacter sp.
AAGGAACTCCTTAAGTTGATTGTTTAGATTAATTGCATTCTGATTGGATAATTGATTGTTCTTGTAGTCATCTATATAGTCTTCCAAGTGATTTTTAATGGATTTGCCATCAATCTTATGATTCCATATGTCTTGCTTTAGCTCCTTGAAGAAGGTGTCCTCAAAGAAGGACTCTATATTCTCAAACTCACGACCTCCAAGGAAGCTAATAGGATATTCGATGAACTTAACTTCCATATATTCATCAGATCTAAGAGATTCTTCTATTTTAGATATTATTGTATCTGTTTTAGAGTTAGAACGATAGATAATGTTGAATTTTGAACATAGTCGTTTTAGCACAGGTCTTTGCTCAGACTCTTCTTTGTCTTTTATAGAGTATAATTTGTTTCTGATTCTCTTTTTCTTTTCTTCTGAAGGCTTTAAATAGTATTTGTTTTCTAGCTCACCTTCGACTATCTTGGATTTGAAGAAGTAGGAATAGTCTGATTCTTTTAGCTCTATTGTTACAGGGAAATCCAGTTGGTTATAGTCGTTTATGTCTATTTTTTTATTTCCAAATAGGATCTTTAATGAGTCTATTAAAGTGGTCTTTCCTGCATCGTTTTCTCCTATTATTACGTTAAGTCCTTGATTGAATTCCATTTCAAAGTCTATGTGTGATCTGAAGTTTGTAATATGGATTGATTTTATCATTATTTCACCAATTATCGCTATTTTGGTTGATATATTAATTATAAACTAAAATTTTAGCCATTACATACATTTCCTTTATATTCACAAGTTTCACAATTTTCTTTTTCATAGGTTTTCCTATAGTTTTTATCATAAATATCTTTGGAATAATCTTGAATAAATTTTAATATTTCAGCACATAACTCTTGTTCATATCCTATAGAATGCATCTTATCGTTAGAAAGGGAATACAGATATACATTCTTAAATTCTTTTTCCTTAAATTCATCTAATTCTTTTAATGCATGAATATAATAAACTGAAAAGAATTTATACAATTCAATATCAGAAATATTTGAATCAGAAGGTATGAACTTTACTACTGAATAACTTCCATCATTTTCTTCAATTACTAAATCTATCTTGCAGTGCAAATCACAATATTTCATTTGGGTAAGATGATTTAAATCATTATATAATATTTTATATGATTTCCCATATTTTTCCCAATATGTTTTCACATTTTTAATTATGTCGAAAAATTCGTTCTTAGTGCTTACATTATGGTATTTTAGAATAGTGTCTATTTTTTCATCTATATTTAATTCATCAACACCATACATGAAATCCATTTCATCCTTATTTGAAATGCTTACTTTAGAGTGAATATTTTCCAATAAGTTGTGTATTACCATATCAATATACTTGTCGTTTTTTATTTTAACCTTAAATCTTGTGTTATTCGCAAGGTCGTACCTGTATGGACAATAGAGATAATCATTAATTAAATCTTCAAAATTAATTTTTGGAAATGAATCTTTAGTTTGATATACCTTTGATGACTCAACTTTAGGTATTGATTTAGGATTATGAGGTTCAAGCTCCTCTATTGTAATGTCAGGATTCAATTTTATTTTTTCTAGGAATGCAGGGATTTCAGACCTTGTATCTTTTAAGGTAGAAAGTATTAAAACTTCTTTTGCTCTTGTTGTAGCCACATAGATTGTTCTGATTTCTTCATCATCATGTTTTTTACGCGCTTTTTCAGTGTCTGTTTCCTTATATTCCAAATACTTTCTTGGAGTATGGAAAAGATCATCAGATTCCTCAAATTTTAATGGGGCATAGTTTTGCTTAAGTGAACCTACGATTACTACAGGATACTGCAATCCTTTTGCAGAGTGCATAGACAATAAATGAACCTTATCAAATCCAGCATCCTCTTCATTGAATGGGCTGGCATAGCCCTTTAAAACCCGACTCAAGTATCTAAATAATCCTTTATAATCAGTGTCTCCCATAATACTTTCATAATCTTTAATTATACTTGAAAATAATGCCAAATTTTCCTTTACTTTAATGCTTTCGTCCCTATTATCCAATGAGATTTGATTAAAGTATTCGGTCATATTTAATAGTTTATAAAATAATTTTAATGTATCCATTTTTTCTCCAAATGGATTGTTTTCCCAGAGTTTAGCCTTTAAGTTATTTAACTTTAAAAAGAATTCCAAATCATTTTCATTTCTTATGCCTAATTGTAGCAAGCCTTCTTTATCTAAAAGGCCTATATCAAAAGTTTTGATATCTCTAAATAATTCTTTTTGCTTTTCTTCGCTGCGCTCAAATATATCTTTATAACCATAATGAGTAAAATTACCTGTTAATCTAGTATAATGCTTATTAAATATTTTAACTAACTTATCTTCATATTCTGATTGGATTTTAGCTAAAAGATCCATTGTGTCCTTTGACAGCCTAAAAATATCACTTGATTTGTACTTTACATCGGTAAAACCATATAAATTTAAAAAGTCATCACCCAAATGATTCAATTCATATCTATTATAAGGCATTAAATACCAAAACATTGTTAATACAGCCCTGACTTCATTTTGCATGAGATAATCCTTATTGTCCTTAAGGATATATGGGATATCCCTATATTCAAAAGGCTTGATTAGTCTTTCCACACTTTTATTTGTTCTAAACAAGACTGCAACATCACTATAATACTTGATTATATTGTCATTCTTTAAGGTTTTTATTAGTTCGGAAATTCTTTCAGCTTGATCTTCCTCATTAGCATTTGCCATATGAAAAATTGGAGCTTTATATTTCTTTTTAGAAATCATATTTTTTTCAAAGTTCCTTTTATCCTTAATCAATTCCTCATTAAACTCTACAATATCTTTTGTAGAGCGATAATTGGTATGTAATATAACTTCTTCAACATCTCTTTTCCTAAATTCCTCAAAATATTCTGGAAATGCTCCTCTAAAACCAAAAATGCTTTGATCTATATCTCCAACTATGGTAAATGTTTCAGAAATTCCTAAAAGTTTATCAAAGATTTCCTTTTGATACCTATCTGTATCTTGGAACTCATCAATCAGTATATTTTTATATCTGAGATTCTTTAATATGCTTTCATTCTCTAGGATGCTATTTGCCTTCTCTAAAATAGTATTATCATCACATGTTTTGGTTTTTCTCATGATTTGTTTAAATTTTGGATAGGATTTAGCTAATGTCAAATGTCTAAAGTCATAACTGATGCTCTTATATTTAAAATTCTTTTTATAAAAGTCAGGATATTCTTCAATGCCATGCTCATTATAGAATTCATCAATATAATCCATATATCTTTCCTTAATTTCTTTTGAGTCTATCTTAGTTTCAAGTGATTTGACTAAACCCTCAGTGTCAACCTTAAAGTTAAAGAACTCATCATATTTTTCCAGTATGCCAGTAATCCAATGATCATATAGGAATGCATATTTTGTAAATCCTAAATCTTCCTTATATTTTCTAAAGAAGAGGCTTCTCTCACCATATCTTCTTAAGTAATTAAAGGGCATAGGATCATATCTGGATATTATTTGCCTACAGAAACTATGAACAGTACTGATATGTATCTTATTAATGTCATTCATATCCAGGTCTGTTTCATTAATTAGCCTTTCTCTCAATTCCTGTGTAGCTTTACGTGTAAATGTAATTACTAAAATGCTTGAAGGATCTTTTTTAAGTTCATTTACTAAATAAACTACCCGTTCAATTATCACCCTTGTTTTGCCTGAACCTGGGCCTGCATTCACTACAAGAGGCTTTTTGCCGGAATATTCAACAGCAGCCTTTTGATCATCATCCAAGAAAATGTTTTCATCGACTTCTCTGATTGAAAATCCAAAGTCATCTTCCACCAATTCATATTTGTTATATTCATTTACTTTTCTTCCAAATTCTCTCCATCGAGTTATTGGTGAATTTTCCATTTCTTTTATGTATTCTGCCATTACAGATTTAGCTATATCATCAGATAAAGCCTTTATATGTTCGTAAATAATTTTCTCTTCAGAGTTTTTTGAATTTTTTATAAGGTTATTAATTTCAGAAAAACTTAATTCATGATGATTCAGTTCTTTTAAGACTTCCATTAACCTTTCAGATAATTTATTATGGGCCTGTTTAAGATCTTCTTTAATAGAATTATGTGAAGAACCCATAAAATTTTTTAAGATGCCCTCAATGTTTTCATCGTCAATGTAGGCTATTCCTTCCATATATTTTTCTAATTTGCTTTCATCCTTTATTTTTTCATTATAATTTTTTATAATCCTATTGAAACAGTCAACTGGAATGAATATTGTTTTTGAATCTAATTTTTCCTCTAGCACTTCCTTATCTAGTTCATTAACTTGAATTGATTTTAAAACAAAATCCCTATTTTGTGAGGTAAATTCTATTGAATAGTCATCATTCATTAATTTATCAATGTTATATTCATATGGGATATGTATTTTATTATCCTTGTGGTATTCGTTAAAACAGCTTAATGTAATATGGAATAGGTTTTCATGAATATTTTTTGTTTTATTCTCTCCAAAATTATTGGCTTTTGATGCATGAACAGACTTATTTCCAGTGGTTCGAATCTTATTATATCTGTGATATAAGTGTTCTGGGATAATCCCTTTATCTTTAGATCCCTCTATCATTTCAAATAAAGTGGGAAATTTCCTATTATTTTTTTTGGCTTGTTTTTTAAGTTTAGCTTTAAAGTCTGGATGTTTATCTATTATCAGTTTAATTAACAATTCTGATGCTTTTCTTGCAAGGGAAAGAGAAATTTTCGGACGGTCAAGCATTAGCATCAGTTCCATATCTCTACAATTCTCATAAACCTCATCAAAACGATTATCCTTTTTTAAATAATCAAATATACTTTCTAAAGTCATTAAAACACCTATTCATGAATATTAAAGATTATCTATTTTAAAATAATAATTTTTTATGATTCTTAAAACTATTGCTTGTACCCATAATAAAATCTTCATTTATATCAGAAGCCAAGATTTTGTTTTCCTTAATCATTAAATGAACTTCATCTATATACTCAGACATTTCTGCTTTATCCAATCCAGTTCTTCCCATAAACTCTTCTTTATTTGAAGTGAATCTCCTTAAAACTTTTCTTGCATCGCTTTGATTTGTTTCTATTCGATTTTCCATTTCCTTTTTAACATCATCATAAACTGAACCTCTTATTCCATCACTGGTTATTTTATTTTGAATAATGGAGTAAATCAAGTTTTGCTCATCAAATGTTAGGAAATGTTTTATTGGAGGTTTATTTGGATCGTTTATAATTAATTGAAGGTCCTTTAAATTAATATTCTCTTTTTTCTTATTATCCAAATAGAATTTAAATTTATTTTCTATATCATTGTAACTGATTTCATTTGATTTAAACTCCATTTCAACTTTTTCCTTAGAATAATTGATGATATGTTCATCATATTGGTTTAAATCATTATTCTTTATTATCGCATCCCAGTCTATAGATTTGTCACTTTCTTGGCTTTTAATTAATTTGGAATAATTTTTAAATATTTCAATGTCGATTTTATCATTAATCTCTTTTTTAATTATGGAAGTGATAATTATTTCTTTGAGCTCTTCCATTTCGCTGCCCCTTAAGGATAAATTTCTTGATTTTAATTTAAATACAGGATTCTTGATATATGATTTATATTCTTCATATTTTTCTAAATTCTCTTCATCTAAATCAGAAGGACCAAATCCTAAATCTAATAATTCCGGATACTTTTCATTAAGTTCTTCTTTGGAAATAAAAGATTCAGTATCAGAATCTATTGTTTCTGGTTCATTATCATTGAATCTATAAGACCCAATATCAAGTTTTCTATTTCTATATAATTCAACATAATTATCATATATTAATGCAAAGTTAACATCTTTAATTTCTTTTTTAGAAATGTCCCCTATGATGTTTCTATTAATTGCTTCAATGACATTATCCTCTAAATTGTTTATTTTAAATTTATATACAATTCCATTTCTAAATTCATTGAATTTGGAGTAATAATGTAGGCTTTCATCATCAAAGTCATTATGTTTAAATCCTAAATCATATAGTTCTTTATGATTTTCTTTAAATTCTAAATCTTCTTCTGTTTCATTATTTATATTGTCTTTAAGTTCTGATTCTTTTTCTATTTCTTGAATTATTGAATCTTCAATTTTAGATTCTTTTTTGTCTTCTTCATCATCAGATCTATTTAGACTAATATAATCAGCAGCATATTTTTCAAAGATTGAATTGAATTCTAATTTACCATTCAAAATTCCTGTAATTATATCAGCAAATATATTATCAAAAACCGATTTAATGCCCTTTGCATCTAAATTTTTATATCTAAGACTATTACTGAACATATCTGTATATGTGTATTTTTTAAATTCAGATATATTTTTCAAAATATTTTTATCAAGATAATTGATTTCAAGATCCAATTCATAAAGTTCTTTATAAGATTCTTTGAATTCTTTTTCTTTTTCTATTAATTCATCATATTTTATATCTTTTTGATACTCATAGATTTGGACAATAGGCTCTAAATCATCATTATTATTAATTAAATCTTGTATTTTTTTTGATTCTGATTCTAATTCTTCTTTTATATAAATATCCTTAGACTTATCAATAAAATCATTTATTGATTTGAATAAATTGTCTTGATTAATTAAAAAAGAGTTATAATATGATTCGATTTCTTTTAAATTATTTTGAATTGCATCAATCTCATCAGCATAGGCTAAAGAGAAAAGACGGTCTAAATCATTTAATTTAATAGATAAATTGTTTAATTTTTCTTTAAAGTTGGAGTTTATATTTAACTCAAATTCTAATTTTTCTTTTTCTTTTATAAATTCCTCAGTAATATCTAAACGTATTTGATAAACATTTTCCAATTCTTTAAAGTCATTTAATAATGTTGAATATTTAA
This sequence comes from uncultured Methanobrevibacter sp., assembly GCA_900321995.1. GTDB lineage: Archaea > Methanobacteriota > Methanobacteria > Methanobacteriales > Methanobacteriaceae > Methanobrevibacter. The sequence goes on from ONYG01000260.1 coordinate 6,990, forward strand.
TCTCATATTCTAAAAGATTATTTTCAAACTTATCTAAAGTATATGAATTAATTTTATAAGACAATTTTTCTAATTTAGATAACTCTTTATCAAACTTACTAAGGTCTTTTATTTTATTAAAAGGTTTGAACTTTTTAAATTGTCTTTCATAATTAGTAATTTCTGTAGGAAAGATATTAAATTCATTATATGTTTCATTAAAAGATAATATTAATTTTTTTAATTTTGCATCAAAATCTTCACTAATCAAATATAGTTTTTTAAACTCTTTTTCTTCTAAATCATCTAATTTATTTTCAAGTTCTCTGAATTTTTCTGAAATTTCAGTATATTTTTTAGTTTTGTCTTTAAGGATATATGGGATTTCAGATAAAAGCATTCCATATGTTTTTATATCTTTTGTTTGAATAGTTTCTAAAATTTTTACTTTTTGAGACTTTTCTTTAGAAACAATTCCTTTTTTAGTTTTATTAATCTTTTCTTTTTTCAATTCAGTGCTTTTAATAGTTTTTGATTCTATATTCTCTTTAGATGTAGAATTTTTGTTCTTATTTTTAGACTTATTATTAGTTAATATTTTTTTAGTAGAATTAGATGATGTAAAAGTGAAATCATCTTTTTCTTTAATTCTCATTTCGTCAATGAGTTTGTCTAAGTTAGCCACTTTGCCAAAGTCACTTTTTGTAGGATCGATTCCATCTTCACCAAAAACTGTTTGTATAATTTGACCTTTATTATCTTTGACTAAACCAGTAGAATCAACTTTTAAGTCTTGAAGTGCGTTTACAAGTCTTCTTTGCATGTAACCGGATTGTGCTGTACGGATTGCTGTATCTACAAGACCTTCTCTTCCTCCCATAGCGTGGAAGAAGAATTCAACAGGGTCAAGACCTTCCTTATAGCTTGAATGTACAAATCCTTTAGCTCTTGCCCCTAATTCATGTTTTCTAAAGTGAGGTAGTGGTCTGTTTAGATATCCTCTTCTAATACGTTCACCACGAACAGATTGCTGTCCTACACAAGCTGTTATCTGAGCCAAGTTCAACATGGATCCTCTTGCACCAGTTTTTGCCATTACTATAGAGTGGTTTTCCATAGCCATTACATGGTCATAAGTGTCATCTGCTTCTTGCTTACCCATTGTAAGGTAACCTGCTGCAATATCACCTGCTGTGTCCCTAGCTTCTCCTAGAACTTGCACAATACGCATTTCCAAGGTTTCCTCTTCACTACGTCCAGGCAATGGTTGAAGTTGGCCCATTTCATAAGTTTCAATCAATTTGTCTACCTTTTGCTCTGCATTATCCAAGTGAGCATCGATTACTTCAATAGCTTCTTCTGGGATTTCTTCATCATTTGTACTGGTGGTAATACCAGTTTTCATGATTCCGCAGATAGCAAGGTCGGTAGAACGGTCAAGGAATTCCTTAGCTCTGGAAGAGCCATATTCCTTAACGATAGTATCTAAAATCTTACCTGAGAAAGAACCATATGCAGCCTCATCTATTGCACCATGGGTCAATTGACCGTCTTTGATTACTACATATGCATCATGTTCACATGCTTCAAAGCTACATCCTTCTTCACATTTCTTACAGATTTCAGCTCTGTAGTTCATGTTTAAGTCATCTGGAAGGAGAAGACTAAACAATTCTTTTCCTGTCCAATTGCGATACTTACGTTTTAGATGTTTTTTGTTAACATAAGGATTATTTAATAAATGTGATTTTCTAATCATCTGAAAAGCTTCATCTTCAGGAATTTCCACGCCATCTCTTGTTAGGAGATATGCTCCACTAATGTGGTCGTGAATAGCACCAATGATCGGTCCGCCGAAACGAGGAGATAAGATGTGTTCCTGCACTCTCATAAGGGATTTAGCTTCTGCACGGGATTCGTCAGTTTGGAATACGTGCATGTTCATTTCGTCTCCGTCAAAGTCTGCATTGTATGGAGGACATACACAAAGGTTAAGTCTGAAGGTCTTATAAGGAAGTACCCTTACTTCATGAGCCATCATACTCATACGGTGAAGTGAAGGCTGACGGTTGAATAATACAATGTCTCCATCCTTAAGATGTCTCATTACGATATCACCATAGTCTAAGTTTTCAGCAACCATTTCCTTATTGGTATCCAAGACTCTGACCTTATTGTAGCCATCAATTCTGTGATTGTACTTTCTTACATAGTTTGCTCCTGGGAAAAGATTAGGGCCATTTAAAATAAGTTTTTTTAAGTCATCAATGTTCCATTCGTTTACATATGTGGGAACTGTAGTCTCTTTTGCAATCATTTCAGGAACACCGACTTCGTTGATACTGATGTTAGGGTCTGGTGAGATTACAGTACGTGCTGAGAAGTTTACACGCTTACCGGATAGGTTGCTTCTGAATCTTCCTTCTTTTCCTTTAAGCCTTTGTGCCAAAGTAGCAAGAGGTCTTCCACTTTTGTGTCTTGCAGGAGGAACACCTAATGCCTCATTATCGAAGTAGGTTGTTACGTGGTATTGGAGTAATTGCCAGAGGTCCTCTACAATTAGCTGTGGAGCACCTGCATCCATGTTTTCAATCAATCTTTGGTTGATTCTTAAGACGTCCACTAACTTGTGGGTCAAGTCGTCTTCAGAACGTTCACCAGTATCTAGGGTGATTGAAGGTCTTACAGTTACAGGAGGAACAGGCAATACAGTTAAAACCATCCATTCAGGACGTGCTACTTCAGGATTTACTCCTAAAACATAAGCGTCTTCATCGGAGATACGTTCTAATTTTTCACGAACTTCAGAAGCGGTCAAGTCATAATCTGTAGTTACAGGGTTTCCGTTTGCATCTTTAATGACTTCGCCGTTTTCATCATATTCTTTTCTTACTTCAAGAATTCCAATAGGCTTTACGATTTTAATGTCTTCCTGTTCAGCACCACAGTGAGGACATTCTTCCTTATCCTTCCGGGCCTTACATTTTTTATAAACTTCCTTGATATAATCATCAATGCTTTTGCCAGCCTTTTGAAGTGCGTTTAATTCTTCAGTGATTTCTTCGATTTCATCATCATCTAATAGGACACGTCCACATTCGTTACAGGTTGAACGTAGGATCTTATGAATGTCATCACCGAAACCTACATGAATGACCGGCCTTGCAAGCTCAATCATACCGAAGTGTCCTTGACATTCCCCTCC
>ONYG01000009.1 GCA_900321995.1 uncultured Methanobrevibacter sp.
AACTTGATAGTTATCAGGGGTTACATCTCCGGAAACTACAGCTTCACCAAGACCCCATGATCCTTCAATCAATGCGATTTCTTCACCAGTTGAAGGGTTTACTGTAAACATTACTCCGGCCTTGTCAGCAAATGCCATTTTTTGAACAACTACAGCGATATAAACTTTAGAATGTTCGAAGTTGTTTTCCTCTCTGTAGAAAATTGCTCTTGCTTCGAAAAGTGATGCCCAACATTTCCTAATGAATTCAATTACTTCGTCATCACCGGATACATGCAAGAAAGTATCTTGTTGGCCTGCAAATGAAGCTTCAGGCAAGTCTTCTGCTGTAGCGGATGATCTAATCGCCACATCAGTGTCGTCTTCGCCAACCCTTTGGCAAAGTTCATTATAATATTCACGGATGAACATGACCAAATCATCAGGAATAGGAGATTCCACAATGATCTTTTTAATTTCTTCGGCTGCTGTTTGAAGAGCTTTGGTATCATTAATGTCAGTTTCTTCAAGAATGCTCATAACTTTATCATTAATTCCAGCCTCATCCATGAAGTATTCATAAGCTTGTGCAGTTACTACAAAACCTGGTGGTACTGGAATGCCTGCTTGGGTTAATTCCCCTAAATTAGCACCTTTTCCGCCTGCAATTCCAATATCATCCTTACTTAATTCCTCAAATTTTTTTACATACATGAGATTGACCTCTTGAATTGAAAATATCTTACATTGACTAATACAAAAAAAGCCAATATTATATTTTAATATGATTTTTTAAGTTTAAATATTTAATGAAAAAAAGTTTTTAATAAAAATTGGAAAATAAAAAAAAAGAGTAAAAAGATTAATTAAATAAGGTCTATTTAATTAAATCTGCGCCTTTGTCGACAACGATTTTACATGGAACTGGCATTTTCATGCCTGCTCTTTTGAGTGCGACTTTAGCTTCTTCAAAGTTTTTAGCATTACAGTCAATTGTAATGATCCTTTGATCTTTTTTAACGATAGCTTCAACGGAAATTGGTTTACCGAAAGCGTTTCTCATACCACTTTGTACCCTATCCGCACCTGCACCGGTTGCCATAGGGTTTTCCCTAACGATTTGGTGAGGGTATACTCTTAATTTTAAGTGGTATCCCATTCTTCCTGCAGCCCTTTGCATCAATCTGTTAGAAGCGATCCTTGCAGCTTCTAAAGAGTTGTGTCTAATTTGAGCTGGTTTTTTAACAGCTAAACTTAAAGATACTGGAAATTCATCTCTTAAGTTTCCCATATCGTATTGTACGATTCTTGAATTTGGGGTTTTTCTAATATAATCTCTTCTTGTATAAGCACGAACCATAATTATTCCTCCGAAATAAAATTGACATGTTAAACATGTTTAATTAAAAAATAGCTATAAAATAATGATTTTCTAAAATAGCTATATAAAAATTATATATCGTAATATAATAGAATACTTAAATATATTGACTTAGTTATTAATAAATGTTACCCTAATTCCAGAATACAATAACAAATTTATTAATAATCATAACATAAATATAATCGTAGTGGGAAGTAGTGATCTTTATGAAAATAAAAGGAAATATCTTATTTAACTACAAAAGCAAAAAGGACGCCAAACTTATATTTGATTCATTGGAAGTGGATAATGAGAACTATCTTGAATCCGAATTAACCGGCAATGAAATTAGTTATAAGATTACCTCAAAAAACCTTGGAAGCTTTCTTGCGACTGCAGACGATTTGATAGCTTCAGAAATCGTGTCTGAAAAAATAATTAAAAAAACAAAAAAATAGCTTATTTTAAAATATAATTGATACTATGAACTGAATTTTATAAAAAACTATTAAAAATAGCAAAGTTTTATATAAATAAAAAAAAAGATAATAACTTAATATAATTAATTTTATGAGAGTGTTATAATATGGCATGTCATTATCATCCGGAAAGAGAAAGCACAGACGTTTGTGCGATTTGTGGAAAACAAATATGTAAAGAGTGTGGTTTAGAAATTGCGGGCAAAGTCTATTGTAAAGACTGTCTACAGCAAATTGTAGGCATCGGACTTGAAAATAAAGCTCAAGAAAAATCCGTGCAAGAAACAGTACAAGAACCAGTGCAAGAACCTGTACAAGAAACAGTACAAGACCCTATGGACAACATATATGCTCACCCGGAAGCGGCTCCTGCTAATCCTGAACCGATTGTTAGCGAATATCATGGAATAACTGAAGACTCACCATATAATATCAGAGAGAATATT